>JAHJLF010000058.1 GCA_018821925.1 Candidatus Edwardsbacteria bacterium | reverse complement strand
CTTCCAGTATTTTCCAAGCTGATAATAAATGGCGCTTACCAGCCTTACCGTGTCCTCCCCGGAGGACAGCAGTTTTTCGTAAAGTATCAGCGATCTATCCCGATCTTTGGTGCAGATGGCGCCGGCCAGTTCGTAGCTCTCGACTTCGAATGACGACCCTGCCAGTGACTTTATGTCCGCTTCGGTTATTTCGGACCGGTTTTGACCGATGGTATATATCTCGAACTTTTCGATCTCCTTGTCCAGGATGCCCAGGTTGTTGCCGGAGATTTCAACCAGCATCTGGGCTCCGGCAGGGACGATCTTTAATCCCCTGGCGGAGGCTTTGGCCATCACCCATTTTACGGTCTCGGTCTCCTTAAGTTGGTTGAAGACCAAGGTGGGTATTTTTTCAACCAACCCCTTGTAAAAGGCTGTTTTCTTTTCCAGATTAACGGAACATAATATCAAACAGACATCCTGGCTGGGAGAATCCAAATGTTCCAGGA
Source organism: Candidatus Edwardsbacteria bacterium (assembly GCA_018821925.1). NCBI lineage: Bacteria > Candidatus Edwardsiibacteriota > Candidatus Edwardsiibacteriota bacterium. Next base: position 20,863 of record JAHJLF010000058.1, on the reverse strand, counting down.
TCAGCTTCCGGCTCTTGACAGAGAGGGACTCTATCTCTTTGACCACTATCAGCCGCTGTTCGGCAAACATCCCCAGGCTCTGGGTACGCTGAATGATGCTGATCCCGTCCTGCTCGGTGGCCGAGATGCGTTCCAAACCCTGTGAAACCTGGGATTCCCCCAGGAAAGCCAGAGCTAACCGGCCTATGGCCTGATCTTTAAGATACTCCTCTTCCCCCGGGAAAAAATACGCCAAAGCTATCTTTTTTGTCGCGATCTGACGTTCTAAGTCGTTAAATGTCATCTTAATTGTATAGTTTACTAACTAAATAAGGATTTGTCAACAAAATTCTTAAAACGAAATATTCGATTAAAATAAAGCCGGGCCCTTTAAGAGGCCCGGCTTTCTGAGGCAAGTTTTAACGGAGAATGGTCATCCTCTTGGTCAGTGTTTTGTCCATGGTCCTGAGCTGGTAGATATACACGCCCGATGCCAGTTTGGCCCCATTGCGGTCGGTGCCGTTCCAGTTGATAGTATGGTATCCGGCAGCCAGTTTGCCATTTGCCAAAGTAGTGACTTTCTGTCCCAGCACGTTGAACACCTCCAGGCTGACCTGGGCCGATGCCGGCAGGCTGAACCTGATGGTGGTACCGCTTGTCATGGGATTGGGGGCGGCGGACTGGAGCTGCAGGACATAGGCCCGAACCTCCGGCCTTCCCTCCACCCCGGTGGGAATACTGGTAAAGCTGACCACGGTATCCGGCAGAAATGCCAGGCTGTTGCCGGCGGTGTCTGTGCCCGCGGTCATGATTAGCGAATAGGTCGTGCCGTAAGTGTACGGGTTGTCCGGCGTCACGGTCACTGTGTCGAGAGTGGCGTTCCATGTCAGCACCATATTACCGGCGTCTGGCGATGTATAGCCGTTGACGCTTGAGGTGTCCATAGTCTCGGAGAAAACGATCACTATCGGTTCGTTGATCCCGACATCCATCGCATTCCAGGCCGGGGAAATGCCTGTGATGTATGGTGCAATAGTATCGCCCACTATGGTGGTGAACATGAAGCTGTCAGGCAGAACTGTCAGGGGATTTCCGGCCATATCCGTCAAAGAAGTAATCCTGACCGTATAAGAAGTATTCGATATCATCGGGTCATGGACCAGGAATAAGGTATCCATGGTTGCGTTCCAGGCCGGCTCTTCGTTGGGGCTGGGGGTCATGCTGCCGGCCAGTGATAAAGTATCCATCGGCTCGGAGAAAGCGATGTAGATCGCTGCATCCAGTGCCACCTCGGTAGCCTCGTCAGCCGGCGAGGTGGAAACGATGTACGGCGCAATGGTGTCTCCCGCGCTGTAGATGGCATCCTGGTCCTTGGCCAAGGTAAAGAAATCAAATGCAGTCAGGCTGTCGAGCACCACCGATCCACCGTCCGAGACCCCTCCGGGATTTCTGGTGCCGATCACCGGGAAGGTCCAGGCACTGTCGTACCTGGCAGCAACCATGCTGGGCTCATCGGTGGATTCAATAAAGCCGGTGTTGAAATCAAAAGACAAATAATTCAGGGTCAGGTCGTAGTAATCGAACTCCACCAGCGAGTCCGGCCGCATTCCCAACTCCCAGTAACGGCTCATGCAGTTCTCGGGGACACTGACACCTGGAGCGGTCGAAGTATAAGTGCTGACCGACAGAAGACCCTGTTTGGTGACGTTGTTGAAATCAACGGACACAGGCGAATATCCCGAAACGGTGCCTATATCATAGGCTTTGTTTATATTGGCGCCTGCTTCTATCAACCTTCCCAGGGTGCCGATGACATAACCGCTTGAACGGGCCACTTCAACGGCTTCCAACATATTGCTTCCGGTAACGTTCACGATCCCATCTATTAGGAACAGGGTGTCATTTACGTTGACTGTTTCATCTATCGTCATTCCTGCGGGATTGTTAATTGTCAGCTTCTGGACGATGTCGGTGGTGGGCATTTCATAGCCGGTGGTGCAGGGGTATGCGTAGATATAGATTAGATTGACAGAGTTCATGAATACCGGCGGCTCGGTCAGCAGGCCGGCAGTCCTTTGGATGGTGGAATTATCCAGCATTTTTATGTTGTGAGCGCTGTCGATGACACCGCTCATGAGACCGAGTTTTCCGGCAATGGTCAGCGGATAATTAAAAGCGAAGCCGGCGATGTTGTTGAAATTCAGCGAATCCAGGAATGTCAGGGTATCGGTGTTGGGGAACAGCAGGCGGCCGCCTGTATTGATGTTAAACACCTCGCTGCCGGTGCCATTGGCCATGATGGAGTCCCCGGCTGAGAGCATCCCCGAAATGTTTACCGTGGAGGTGTTGCCGGTGGTCACCGAGACGTTGAAATTCGATCCGTTATACATGATCATATTGCCGTCGATGTTGACCACGGCGTCGCCCATGCCGGAAGTGGCGGTGGCGCCGTTGGTCCCGTAGGCAAAGAACGAACCGGGTCCAAAACTCAGGGTCTTGCCGGCATTGATGGTGTATGTGGTGTTTACCTTGCCGTTCGAGTACAGGGCGGCGCCTACAAAATGAAGGTTAACGTCCTGGTCGAAAGTTATGCCGTAATTGCCAGAGCCGTTTGGCCTTATGCGGGAGATATCGGTGCTGCCCGCACCCTGGATAACTAGATCGTTGGTGTATCCAAAGTTTATCGAGATGCCGTCACCAGCGATACCCCCTCCCATCACTCCATCGTTGATTAAAGTGCTGCCGTAGATATTCAGATACCGGTTTGATGTCGAGTTGGTGTATAGTTTGGCGTTGGTCTCAATAATTAGATTGAGGCAGTTCTTTCCGCTGGCCTCCACCATGACAGAGTCGCCGGTCCTGATGGTAACATTATTGGCCGAAGTTGGTACCACGGTGGCCGGGATCCAGCTGGTGCTGACAGTGTCATAGGTCGCCCACGTTCCAAACACGCCCCAGTTGCCGCTGACGGCCGAGCGGCAGTCTCCGTGGACCTGCCCCAAAGCACTAATAGCGGTAATCGCTAAGGTCGCCAGGATAAATAAACTTGTTTTTTTCATGACCCCTCCATTAATAATGAGTAGTGTTTTTATCATTCTTATTTGATATTTTAACATATTTGAGCAGATTGTCAATAATTTTATAAGGTTTGCTTTGTTTATAGCACCATTGCCCAGTCTATTTTATTTCCGTTGTAATTCCTTTTGGCCCTCCGGGCAGGAACAGGGACATCCTCCGCAGGTTCTCCAGGGCCACCGGGTTCCCCGGCTCCAACAGCAGGGCCTTTTGAAAGGCATCGCTGGCCTCCTGCACCCGGTTCAGACCGGCATAGGTGCCGCCCAGGGCCAGGTACAGTGAGACCTTGTTTTGTTCGTATCTCACGGCCTGTAGAAAATAATCCAAAGCTTGGTCGAACAGCAGGTTCTGGGCCAGATACATCCCCCTCTGGTACAACATCTGGGGCATCATCCGGTAAAGCAGTTTATCCCGAAATGACAGGCCCAGGGTATCAATGTTGAGCAATTGTCCGGAGAACATGAAATCATCCGGCACCCGTTCGATCATGCCCGGAAGCTTCAGCCGATACAGCAGGCCTTCGGGTATCCGCTGGTGATAAGGTGCTATCTCGGCAAAATCGCCTATTGGTTTATTCTGGGTAAGATACGGCGGGTTGTCGTAGTAATTGACCAGCAGTATGGCGTTTATCATGGCTATGAATTCCTGCTGGATGGCTTGATGATTATAGGGTTGGCCGTGCTCAAAAGGATACAGTTGTTTTTTAAAGGCCTCTATCCTTTCCCGGCAGGATTGGTATAATTCCGGATAACGCATTTGCAGATAATCCAGATACCAGCTCCTTCGCAGGAGTTCCTTGTCAATCAATATGACATCCGGGCGGAGATGGTCATTCTGCATCAAGTAAAGACAGGGCGAGTAGATATCCCAATTATCAACCAGGATCAAACTGTTGGGCGCGGACGATTCCAGGACATTGCCGGCCAGGGCATAGGCCATCTGGTTCCGGCTGTTGTCATTGGCCCTGAAAGTCAGCGCCATAGGCAGGATAAAAAGCACCAGCACCGTGCTCGCGAAGACGGCCGCCAGTCTTTCCTGTCTGACCGCCAGCCACCGGTGGATCCAATCGAGCCCGAAAGCCATGAAAATAAAGGAGCAGATGAAGGCCGGGATGAAATAGGCCTCGATATCGGGTATGCTGTAATTGATGCCGTAAAACACCGCTAAACTAAAGATTGCCAGCAGGGACCAAAAAAGGATTCTGCTTTTTTTGAATACGGCATATATCCCGGGAAGTATCAGCCACCAAAGATATATGCCCGGGTTGTCCAGCCATAGCTTTGCGAAGTTCCTGAGATTGGCCAGCAATCCTCCAAACGATTGGTTGAACATCCACACCTGGTATTGTTTTCCGCTGACATGCCAAAAGAACCTCTCCCCATTGTTGGGGTTGCCCCAATTTAACAACGGAGCCAGGTTTGACCGGATGGGCAGGAATAAATAAATTGACAGGCCTAAAATAAAAAATAAAACAACGCCCCACAATATTTTTACCTTTGATCTATCTATCTTTATTAGTGCCATCACCAACAATCCGGGGATTAGCCATAGCAGGCTTAGATGATTGCCCAGGCCCAGCCCGGTCAGGAAAGCCCCCAACAGCAAATATCTGCCCTCCCGGCATTTATTGTATCTGACGGCTAGCCACAGCAAGATCGTAGCCAACAGAGCAGTCAGGGCATAGACTTCCAAAAAGACCGCCTGTTGCCAGATCACCGGCGAAAATGCATATATCAGCGATGCTGAAAATGCGAGCTCCCTCCTGATATCCAATTCCGCTATTATCCGGTACAGCCAGCTGGCGGAAAGGGCCATAAACAAAGATGACAGCAGGTTCAGTTTCCAGGCCAGCTCCCCTAAGGGAATAAGGAACACCCATAGTCTGCCGATTAGGGTATATAATGGATATCCGGTGGGATGGGCTATGCCCAGCGACTGGCAGACCAGTGATAGTTCCCCGGAGTCTATCGGGCCGATGGTGGGGGCCATGGTTTTCAGATAGACCAGGAAGGAGATTAAAAAAACGAGCCCGGGCCCTCCGCCTGGGCCTATGCTCGCTGCGATAAGTTTTTTCACTTTGATGATCATTGTAAAATCGTTAACATTGGTGTCTTCCGGTGTAAAATGGTGCGCCCGGCCCGATTTGAACGGGCAACCCCCAGCTTCGGAGGCTGGTGCTCTATCCAGTTGAGCTACGAGCGCGTTTTAGATGCTTATATTTATGTCAGGCTTTCATGCGTCTTGCCCCGCCGAAGGCGGGGAGCTACGAGCACATTGCCGCTAATTATAACTTTTCTCGGGAAAAAAATCAAGCAGATAAACTACAGTTCCAGCTTTTGCTCGGGGTCGGGCACCAGGACCTCACGCCCCGCTTCTTTAAAAGCTTGGGCCAGGCTCTGGCTTTGGGTTTCTTCGCCGTGAACCAGAAATATCTTTCCCACTCCGTCCTTCATATTGTCCGCAAAGTTCATCAGATCATTGCGGTCGGCATGGGCGGAAAAACCGTTCAGCACTTTTATCTCGGCCCTGATATCCTGCTCCTCGCCGAATATTTTTACCGAAGGGGATTTATCCACCAGCCGCTTTCCCAAGGTGCCCTGGGCCTGGAATCCGACTATCAAAACCATATTTCGCGAATCGCCCAGGGAATTCCTCAAATGATGCAACACCCGTCCTCCTTCGCACATTCCCGAGGCGGAGATGATGATGCAGGGGGCGTTGGAGCTGTTGAGTTTTTTCGAATCTTCCGACGTCATGACATAGGTCAGACGGCCAAAACCGAAAGGATCGCTGTGATTGTCGATACGGTCCCTGGTCTCTTTATCGAAGCATTCCGGATGCATCTTGAATATATTGGTAACATTTATCGACAAGGGGCTGTCCACATAGATGGGGACGGCCGGCAGTTTCCCCGCCTGGAACATGCCGTGCAGTTCATAGACGATCTCCTGGGTGCGTCCCACCGAAAAGGCCGGGATGATCAGCTTGCCTTTGCGGTTATAGACCTGCTTGACGATCTCCTGGAGTTTCCGACTGGTCTCTTCTATGGGGCCGTGAACCCTGTCGCCGTAGGTGCTTTCCATCAAAAGATAGTCGGCTCCTGCGGGTTGATAAGGATCGCGGATGATGGGCAGATGCTTCCGGCCCAGGTCCCCGGTAAAGAAGAATTTTTTACTGTGGCCGTTCTCGGTAAGCTCCAGATCCACCATGGCCGAGCCCAGGATATGGCCGGCATCGTGGAATACGGCCTTTACTCCTGGCAGTGGGTTGAAAACCCTTTCGTATGACAAGCTGACAAAATAATCCAGCGCCTTTTCAGCGTCATCCATGGTATACAAAGGTTCTTTAAGCGGCAGTCCTTTGGCCGCCCTTTTTTTGTTGACAAATTTTATATCGCTTTCCTGGATATGGGCCGAATCCCGGAGCATCAAGCCCAGCAGATCCCGGGTGGCCGAGGTCATATAGATGTCACCCTTGAAGCCGTTCTTTATTAAGGTTGGAATATTCCCACTATGGTCCAGGTGGGCGTGGGAAAGGATCATGGCGTCTATGCCGGCAGGATCAAAAGGAAAATTTTTATTGAGGTTGTCGCTCTCCTCCCTCCTCCCCTGGTGGATCCCGCACTCCAAAAGCAGTTTTTTGCCCCCCACCTCTATCAGATGCATGGACCCGGTAACCTTCTTGGCGGCTCCGTGAAAAGTGATGTTCATTTTATCATGACCTTTCCTAAATGTTTTTCGTTCATAGCAGACTGAGTTCGCCCCTCTCCAGACGCAACAGCCTTTCTTTCCATCCCACTCCGGCTGAAAACCCGCCGGCAGAAAGGTCCTGCATGATCACCCGGTGGCAGGGAATAACGACAGACAGGGGATTCAGGCCCAGCGCTCTCCCCACCGCTTTGAAAGCTTTGGGGTGATGAATCTGGTCGGCCAGCCACTTGTATGACCGCACCTGACCGTAGGGTATCTGGCGGACCTTGTTCCATACCTCGCGTTCAAAAGGCGTGATGCCTCTCAAATCCAGGGGATAACTAAAATCAATCGGGATCCCGGAAAAATATCCGGCCAGGTCAACGTAAATATCTTCGAACCTGCCGGGGCTTTGGATGAACTGGCATTGATGTCTGGCTTCCAGTTCTTTGAAATAAGCCTCCAGATCATGTTCCCCCAGAATCACCGAGAACAAGCCGGCATCGGTGGAGGACACAAAGACCTTTCCTAACGGCAGATCATATTGACAGTAATGTATTTTCATCTACTCTTTTCCAATTCCTGCAATATCCTGGAGGCCATTGTTGCACCGACGACCTCGGCCAGAGCTTCCTGGCTGGCCGAGGAGATGCGTTTTACTGAGCCGAATTTTCTTAGCAGTCGGCCGGAGATGCCGGGGCCCACTCCCTTGATAGAAATTAATCTGGTATTGCCGGCGCGTTTGGCCCGGAGGGCATGGTGGTATCTCTGGGCAAAACGATGGGCTTCGTCGCGCAGACGCTGCATCAAATGCAAACCGGAAGAGTTCCGGGGAAGGCTGACAACGCTGCCGTCCTCAAGAAACAACTCCTCCATCCTTTTGGCCAGGCCGGCCATGGGGATATTATAGCCTTTTTCCCGCTTCGATTGCAAGGCGGAGTTAAGCTGGGGCAATCCACCATCCACCAGGATCAGATCGGGCATATCTGTTTTGGCTTCCATAACATGATCCAGGTAGCGTCCCACGGTCTCCTTGATCATTGCCGTATCATTGGGTCCATTGATCCTGATCTTGAAATGCCGGTATCCCGCTTTATAGGGCCTGGCGTCCTTGAAGCAGACAGCCGAACCCACGCTGTCAGTCCCTGAGATATTGGAAATGTCGAAAGCCGTCATCAGCCGGGGAAGTTTATCCAGACCCAAAGCCTGTTGAACCTCTATCAGAGGCTTGGCGGTTTTGGCGTTTAATCTCTCCCTTCCAGCCACCAACTCCTCCATCTTGCTCTTAAGCTGCTTTTGGGCGAACGCCAGGAGCTTCTTTTCGGTATTGTTAGACGGCAGTTTAAGCGAGACCCTGGTGCCCTTGAAATTACGCATCACCTCTTCCAGCAGGGCCCGGTCCTCAGGCAGGGTTTCCAAGATTATATTATCGGGAATGGTAAGGGAACTCAAATAATGCTGGGAGATGAATGACGCCAGAAGTTCAGGATCCCCGACCCCCAGGGGATCTTCTATGGCCCGGTCATACCTGGCCACCAGCCTCCCGCCCCGGAAAGAAAGCACCGTGATGACGATCTGTTTTTTTAACCTGGCCAAGGCAATGAAATCAGCATTCATCTCCCCCTTAAAAACTATTTTCTGCCTAGCAATGACCTTTTCCAGGTTCTGCAGCTGGTCCCTCCAGTGGGCCGCCTGCTCAAAATCGAGTTGTTTGGCGGCGGCGTCCCGTAATGCTTCAAGCTCATGCACCAGCTCCCGGTTTCGCCCGGAGATGTACTTCACTATGGCATCTATCATCGTACGATATTCTTCGGGACTGACCCTGCCCTGACAGGGGGCCAGGCAGCGCCCAATCTGATGGTTAAGGCAGGGGCGGGAGGGTTTTTTATTGGGAAGCGGGTGAAGGCAGGTCCTGACGGGAAATATCTGTTTGACCAAAGCCAGGGTCCTATTCAGTGCAGTGCTGTCGGTGTACGGTCCAAAGAGCCGCGAACCGTCTTGGTTTAAGTTGCGGGTGGAGAATATCCGGGGATACGGCTCGCTGGTTATCTTTATCCAGGGGAATTTCTTGTCATCCTTCAAAAGAATGTTGTACCTGGGCTGTCGTTTCTTCACCAGTTCAGCCTCAAGGATCAGGGCCTCCGGTTCGGAATCGGTGACGATATATTCGATATCAACCGAACTGGAGGTCAGCCTTTCCTCCTTGACGTCGCCACTGTTCCGAAAATGTCCCAGGACCCTGTCGCGGATATTTTTAGCCTTACCGATGTAGATATCCTTCCCGGCGGAATCCTTAAAGATATAGACACCCGGCTGTTCCGGGAGATTGTTTATTTTATCCCGAGGTTTCATAAAATACTAAACGGGTTGAATGCATTGGATGGAATTGTTCCCTGGGGAATTGACCAGGGGGGCCACCGGATGACACTCCAGGGTCTCCGGAGGGTACGGCCGGAGCAGGGCTCCTAGGGCTTTTTCGTCGAAAACATCGTTGTCCAACCAGAGACGGTAATCCTCCCGGGCGATTATGCCCGGCATCCGATCATGCACCGGCTGCATCAGGGAGTTGGCCGCTGTGGTGATGATGGTGCAACTGTCGAGCGTCCGGCCGTCGGGACCGCGCCATGATTCGAACAGTCCGGCCAGACCCATGGGGGCTGGATCCTTCAGGTGGAAATAATACGGAACTTTCTGTCTGCCTCGGCCGCCCCATTCGTAAAAACCGTCGGCTATGACCAGGCAGCGCTGGCTCTGAAAAGGCTTTTTAAAACTGGACTTCTCCGTCAGCGTCTCCGCCCGGGCATTGATCATTTTGTATCCGGTTTTTTCGTCCTTAGCCCAGGGAGGGATCAGGCCCCAGCGCAATGCCTCGACATTCAACCTATCCCTTTTGACCACTATCGCCACATCGTTTCCCGGAGCAATATTATAACTGGGCTCCAGCAGAAATGAGATATCGCTTAGTTCGATATCGAACTCCCGGGAGATCTCCTCTCCCCCGCTTTTTCTAACGAACCTGCCGCACATAATATAAAGATAACCAGATATTACAATTTGTTTTTATAGCGCAATTAAACAGATTTTTTGTAAAGATCATTTATACAGCATTCCCCGATACTTTATTTCTTCGATGTACATCACTTCGCAGGAGCCATTTCCGACGTCCTCCCGGCTCAGGGAGGAGTTCCACCAGAAATTGCTCTCCCCCTTGACGGCATCCACATAAACCAGAAAGCCGTAGGCTTCGACGGTATCTCCGGAGGAGATGTGCAGCAGGGCCGCCCGGATGTTCTGATTGGCCGGAATGGCATGGGTATTAGCCGAATAACGGGCGATGAAAGCATTGTCGAAAGGAAATTCCTCATCATATCGCCAGTAATACCAGCGATTCCCCTGCGACCACTTCACGTATTTGTACAACCCGGTGGTTGTCATTTTATCCCAGGCCACCGCCAGGTCGCAGGGGGCTATGGTCGAGTTCCAGTCCGAGCCATAGTTCTTTCTCCCCAGCACCAGTCCCTTTAAAATATATTCGGCCTTGGGCTTTAAGGTGATATCGTAGCCATTGACCGTTATTTTGATCGGCTCCTGATCCTCCAGCGGCAGTTGCACCGGATCGCCTTTGATATCGATGGCTTCGCTGTCGACGGTCCCTTCCGGCGGAGTCCCGCAGGATTGCAGCAATATCAGGCAAAATATAGTCATCATGACAACAGCGGCGTTTCGGGACATATTTTAAGCGCTCCTTTTTCAGATTCTCAAGCTTTTACCACTGGCAGATCATACCGGTCCGAGTTGTTTCGGCGACAACGCCTCAGATCACAATATATCATTTATCCTATTGGCTTTCAAGAGGAATTGTCCTCAGAAGATGATATATTATTTTGATCCGGAAATGGTCAAGTTATTATTGATAAATTCACCTGTTTTATGTTATATTTACTGGCAAAGGGAATATTTGGAGATACTATGAAATCGTTTGCTCAAAAAGTCATCGCCAGCCTGCCGGCCAAAGGAATAGATTACGCTGATGTAAGGGTGATCAACTCCCGACAGCAGAATATATCCACCAAGAACGGAACGGTGGAATCGGCCACCAATTCCTCCGACCAGGGCTTCGGACTACGGGTGCTGATCAATGGATCCTGGGGCTTCGCCTCCAGCTCCAAGCTGGAGACATCCGAGATAGCCAAGGTGGTCCGGCTGGCCGTGGAGATAGCTCGGGCCTCCGCCCTGTCGCCCGGGGAGCCGGCGGTGTTGTCCCGCTTGAAAAAACAAACCGGGAGTTATAAAACAAAAATCCAGAAGGACCCCTTTAAAATACCCTTGGAGCAGAAGATCTCCCTGCTGTTGGAGGCCGACACTATCATGCGCCGGAACCCGGATATAAAAGTGGCCCGGGGCAGCCTGTGGTTTTTCAATGAAGACAAGGTGTTTGCTTCCACCGATGGCAGTCTGCTGTCCCAGGGGATCACCGAATCCGGTGGAGAGATCAGCGCCCTGGCGGTGGACGGTCCCGAGGTCCAGATTCGAACCTACCCCAATATGGGCGGAGATACCGGCCAGGCCGGATATGAATTCATCGAAAAGATGGATCTGGCAGGCAACGCCGAGAGGATATCCCGCCAAGCCTCATTGCTCCTTAAGGCCCCGGCCTGCCCGGCCAAAAGAAGCACCGTCATAATAGCCACCAACCAGCTGGCCCTGCAGGTGCATGAATCGATCGGGCATCCCATCGAATTGGACCGGGTCTACGGCACCGAGGCGGCCTATGCCGGCACCAGTTTTCTAACCACCGATAAACTGAATACCCTTAAGTACGGGGCGGATATTGTCAACGTCAATGCCGATGCCACTGTGCCAGGAGGGCTGGGGACATTCGGCTGGGATGACGAAGGGGTGCCGGCCCAGAAAGTATCCATAATAAAGAACGGCCTTTTTACCGGCTATCTGAGCTCCCGGGAAACGGCGGCCCAGCTGGGCCTGTTGTCGGGCGGCGCCATGCGGGCCGACGGCTGGAACCGGATCCCCCTGATCCGGATGACCAATATCAACCTGGATCCCGGCAGATGGGATTATCAGGATCTCATCGCCGACACCGCTGACGGGGTCCTGTTCGACACCACCAAGACCTGGAGCATAGACGATAAAAGGCTTAATTTCCAGTTCACCACCGAGATCGCCTGGCAGATCAAGGGCGGTCGGATTACCGATCAGGCCTACAAGAACCCGACCTATACCGGTATGACCCCCGAATTTTGGAATTCATGCGATGCCATCTGCAACCGCAGATCATGGCACCTATGGGGCATCCCCAACTGCGGCAAGGGCCAGCCGGGGCAGACCTCTCATGTCGGGCACGGCGTCTCCCCTGCCAGGTTCCGCAACGTTCAGATAGGAGTTTCCTGACACCTCATATGTCAAACAAGAGATACATAAAAATCCTGATCCGAACGGCTGGCTATTCTCTGATGCTGGTTTTGCTGGCCGGGACTTTGGGCTGCGCCTACTTTAACACCTATTACAACGCCCAGAAACTCTACAACTCGGCCAGCAAGAAGCACCGACAGTTTCCCGACACCACCGCCGCCACCAGTGCGGAAAAAGAGGGCCTGAAAAAAGCCATCGATAAATATGCCGACGTGGCCCTTAAATATCCCAACAGCCGCTGGGTTCTTCCCAGCCTGTATAATATGGGCAATGCCTATTATCTGAGAGGCGAATATGACAAGGCGGCCCGCAAGTATCAGGAGATATGGCACTATTACCCGGAAAGTAAATATTCGGCTTGGTCTCAACTGAACAGCGCCCTTATTTCCTATAACCTGGGGCAATGGGACAAGGCCTTATGGGAATTATCACAAATAAAGACCGACGACAAAAACACCATCCAGAGATCGGCTTACCTGGAGGCCCTGATATTACAGGCCATCCCCGATTATCCCAAAGCTGTCATCTCCTGGGAACGCTTCCTGCATAAACACTATAAAAGTAATTTGACAATTAATGCGCGGTATAATTATGCCCGGTGCCTGTTTTCCTTGAATGAATTCACCAATTCCATCCGGGAGCTGGAGATAATTCTGGATTCCAGAATCAAAAAGAACTTCCGTTATCAGGTCGCCATGTTGCTGGGACAAGCTTACCAAGGAAATGCCAGACATTCTGAAGCCCTGCCCCTGTATCAGCGTTTATTGAAGCGGGAGTCCGACAAGGGCCGGATATCCGCCATAGAACTGGAGATCTTGAACTGTCAAACTCCAAGAATCACGGCCGCTGATGCGGTCGGACTGTATTATGGTCTGGCGCAGAAATATCCCAAGACAGCCATATCCTCCGAGGCCTTGTTCAAAATCGGTCAGATCTATGAAGCCGGACAGGAGTTAGACAGCGCTTTGGTTTACTATAACAAAGCCCGAAACGAAAACCCAGCCGTCTATGTCCGCGAAGTCACACTAAAGAAAAGCGCTGATATCTCTTTACTGCTGGCCTATCGCCAGCAATCCGACCAGCAGGCAGCCGAACAAAGCGCCAAATTACAGTTTCTGATGGCGGAGCACTACTTGTTCGGTCTTAACAAGCCCGACTCCGCTCTATCCACATATTCCCGGGTGGCCAGTGATTTTGCCGAGCAGCCCCTGGCCCCCAAGGCCTGGTTTGCCGCAGCCTGGACGGCCCGCCACCGCCTGTCGGATAATTCAAAAGCCGACAGCATCCTTTCTGTCCTGATAGAAAAATATCCCCGGACCAGATATGCCAACGGTGCCAGGCTGATGCTGAATCAGCCGATAGATACAACCGTAATAGACATTGAGCCGGAGATCGAAATGAATGTTAAGCCCCTGGAACAGAAGAAAGAAGTCCCTCCGATGCCGGCTGATACCGCCCAGACACCCCCGCCCGATAGTGATGCCAAAGATAGTCTGCCCAAACCTCTGATACCGGGGCCAAATATGAACCGAGAGATGAATCCCAAGTAAATGAAACAATATCCTTTAATAGCAATCACCTCGAACGCCCGGGTTAGCGCCAAGGCCTATGAACTGTCCTTTAAGGCTCCTGGGTTGGCAAAAAGCGCTGACCCCGGTCAATTTATACATATCCGGCTTAGTCCCGGGTCCAGTTACCCATTGCTTCGCCGTCCTTTCAGCATCAACGACATCCAGGGAGGCAGAATATCTGTCCTCTACGAGGTCAAGGGTTCCGGCACCGAGCTGCTCTCCAAAATGTCGACCAAAGACACCCTGGATATCATCGGGCCGCTGGGAAAAGGTTTTGACATTGATCCCAGCAGACGGCACCACCTGCTGGTGGCCGGGGGCATGGGCATCGCGCCGCTGGGCTTTCTGGGCCGCCGATTGAAGAGCCTGAAACTGAAACACCAACTGCTTTACGGGTGCCGATCTTCTTCCGAGCAGATAAAACCCGACATCAAAATGTGCAGCATGTCCAGCGACGACGGGAGCTGCGGAAAAAAAGGCCTGGTCACCTCCCTGCTGTCGGATAAACTGGACGGCTGCCAGGACCCGGTGGTATACGCCTGCGGACCGTGGCCCATGCTTAAGGCGGTGGCCCGAATCTGTCAAAATAAAAACATCCCCTGCCAGGTTTCTTTGGAATCTTTCATGGCCTGCGGGGTGGGGGCCTGCCAGGGCTGCGTGGTCAGGGGCAGCGACGGTGGCTACATTTCGGTCTGTGACCAAGGCCCGGTGTTCGACAGCCGACGGATCGATTGGGACCAGGAATCTGTGATATGAAAAGCGTCAAAAAGATAGACCTGCGGGTCAACATTGCCGGATTGGAATTAAAAAATCCCGTCATTGCCGCCTCCGGCACTTTCGGTTATGGCACCGAATACTCCGGGATGGCAGAGCCAAGGGATTTCGGGGCCGTTATCACCAAGACCATCACCCTGGCGCCCCGGGCCGGCAACCAGCCGCCCCGGATCTGCGAGACGGCCAGCGGGATGCTCAATTCCATCGGTCTGGCCAACGTGGGGTTCGAGACCTTTAAAGACGATAAGCTGCCCCGCCTGATCGGAAAAGATACGGTGATCATCGCCAACATCGCCGGCAACACCATTGAAGAATATGTCGAACTGGCGGGAAAGCTGAATAAAATAACCGATATCCCGGCCCTGGAGTTGAACATCTCCTGCCCCAACGTCAAGCAGGGCGGGATAGCCTTCGGGATCGATCCGGCCAGCGCCGCGGCCCTTACCAAAGCGGTCCGCAAGGTCTACAAAAAGACCCTGATCGTCAAGCTCAGCCCCAACGTCAGCGACATTGCCGCCATCGCCAAGGCGGCCGAGAAAGCCGGGGCCGATGTCCTGTCGCTGATCAATACCCTCTACGGAATGGCGGTGGACAGCAAAAAGCAAAGGCCTGTGCTGGGCAATATCACCGGCGGCCTCTCCGGGCCGGCCATCAAGCCGGTGGCCCTGTACAATCTCTATAAGACCTACCATTCGGTCAAGATCCCGCTGATCGGCCTGGGGGGGATAATGAATTATACCGATGCCATTGAATTCATGATCACCGGGGCATCGGCGGTGCAGATAGGCACGGCCAATTTCGTCGATCCCGCGGCCGTGAAAGATATCATAATAGGTATGGCCGGCTACTGCCGGGACAATAACCTCAACTCCGTAACTAAACTGACCGGGATATTAAAATGCTGATATTTAATCGAAAAAATCAATTATACTTTCTGGCCTTTCTGCTGGCATTGTTGGGATGCGCCCCGGCCCCCATCTACCGCGCAGGACCGGCAAGGGAGACGGCCTCCCCCAAGAGCGATCCCGTCAAGGGAAATGAGAAGCCGGCCGCCGAATGGCCCCTGACCACCACCACCGGCATCGCCAGCTATTACGGGAAGGAATTTCACGGCCGAAAGACGGCCAACGGCGAGACCTTTGATATGAATGCCATGACCGCCGCCCACCGCACCCTGCCCTTCGGCACCATGGTCCGGGTCACTAACCTGGCCAATGACCAGAGCGTCACCGTTCGGATCAACGACCGGGGCCCTTTTATCAAGGGACGGATCATAGACCTTTCCTACGGGGCCGCCAAATCCATTGATCTGCTGTCCATCGGGCAGGTCAAACTGGAAGTGTTAAAATACCCCAAATGAACGAAAGGATTTTGATGAGCATCTCTCCCCGTGACCGGCTGATAGTGGCCTTGGATGTGCCGGACCTGAAGAAAGCCCGGGAATTGATCGACCGGCTGGGCCCCTCGGTGAATTTTTACAAGGTGGGCAACCAGCTGTTCACCTCCTGCGGCCCCAAGATAGTGGAGTTGATCAAGGAAAAGGGACACCAGGTCTTTCTGGATCTTAAATACCACGACATCCCCAACACCGTGGCCAAGGCCGCCCAGGCGGCCTACGAGCTGGGTGTTGACATGTTCAACATGCATGCCATGGGCGGTTTTTCTATGATGGAGACGGCGACGGCGGCAGTCACCAATTCCGCCTCCAGCGATAAAATGCCCAAGCCCGTCATGCTGGGAGTGACTGTCCTGACCAGCATGGACGAGGCCACCTTCCAGGATGTGCTGGGCACTCCCGGACGGTCCATAGACGAGCAGGTGCTGCATCTGGCCCGTTTGAGCCAGAGCGCCGGGCTGGACGGCGTGGTGGCCTCCCCCCATGAGATAGCGATGCTGCGCCGGGAACTGGGAAGCGAGTTCGTGATCCTGACCCCCGGTATACGACCGGCCGACAGCTCCAGCGACGACCAGAAGCGCTTTCTGACCCCGGGCCAGGCCATCAAGACCGGGGCCGACTACCTGGTGGTGGGCCGTCCCATCACCACCGCCCAAGATCCGGCCGACGCCGCCACAAAGATAATCAAGGAGATCGAAGATGCTCTCAAATGAAGATATCAAACAGATCCTCATCAAAAATGAGGTCCTGCTGGACGGTCATTTCCTGCTGACCTCGGGACGCCACAGCCGGTTCTACTTTGAAAAATTCCGGGTCCTCCAGCAGCCAGCCGACGCCGCCCTGTTCTGCAGGACCATTGCCGAACATTTCAAAGGAACGGATATTGACACAGTGGCTGGGCCAACCACCGGCGGGATAATCATCGCCTTCGAGGTGGCCAAGGAGATGGGCAAAAAGGCCATCTATGCCGAGCGGACCTCCGATGGCCGGGGATTTTTAAGGGGCATGTCTTTGGCCAAAGGGGAAAAGGTGCTGGTGGTGGACGATGTGATGACCACCGGAGGCTCGGTATTGGAGACCATCGAGGCGGTAAAGAAGGCTGGGGCGGAACTGAAGGGCGTGGCGGTGTTCATAGACCGCAGCGCGGACAAGCCGGATTTCGGGGCCCCCTTCTTTTCGCTGTACCATGAGAAGGTGGAGACCTTCGATCCCGAAAATTGTCCGTTGTGCCAGCAAGGGATACCGCTGGCCAAGCACGGCAGCAGCCCCAAGAAATAGCAGATATTATCTGTCATTCCCGGCTTGACCGGGAATCCACGGAAAAAGAACAAAGCCCCTTCTGACGAAGGGGCTTTGTTCTTTAGTTGTTATATTTATCTTACCACCACAATTTTCCCCGAAGCTCTTTGTCCCTGAGAATGGAGCCCAACCAGATATACCCCGCTGGCCACCTTGTGTCCAGCTTCGTTGTTCCCATCCCAAGAAATATTATAGACGCCTGACCTTTTATTTTCGCTGAACAGAGCCCGCACCTCTTGGCCTAACAGGTTGTAAATTTTTAGTGAGGCATTGCCATTTTGCGGCAACTGATAGCTTATCTTATTGCCCAGCACTTCCAGCGTTAAGCCTGTTGTTTTAATCTCTGCCGGGCTTCTTTGCTCATCCGCCACACCTGCCGGGCCGTAACCCTGAAGAATCCTTAACCCTGACAAACCGTCTGCCACAAATATCAAGCTATCAGAGTATGTGACCCCATAGCATAGGTCCGGTGTATTGTAATAGCCTATAGTTTGGTAGGTGCTTATATCAAACACCTTCAAGCCATATTCACCATCCGCAATAAAAGCATACTTACCATTTAAAGCCACATCTCGTGAATTATATGTTGAGAACATACCAATAGCAATAAGGCTATCTTTTCTAAATGCATGCAATCCGAAATGCCCCCATGCTACATACACAAAATCACCCGATATAGCTAGAGATAATGCATAATCGTTAGCAATTGAGGTCCAGGCCCAATTAGTCAGGAAGGGGTTGGCCTTATCACTGATGTTTACTTTTCTTAGTCCAGAATCACCATCTGCTAGGTAAGCAAAACTATCCATTACTGCCACACCACATGTATTCCCCGGTGTATCATAATATCCCACTTCGAAGGGGAAAGCAGGGTCTGATATATTTATAATACGTAATCCGCAATTATAATCAGCCACATAGGCATAGTTTCCGGAGACAGTTAACCTTTTCGCATATCCTGGCGTATTATAACAACCAGCAAAATGCGGGTTGTTATAATCGCTGATATTTATAATAGTTAACCCAGAGGTGCCGGACGCAATATAAGCAAAACTATCTAAAACAAAAACGTCGCAAGCAAAAACCGAATCACAGTAGCCAACTTCGTAAGGCATAGCAGGGTTGGCTATATTAATTATTCGCAAACCCCAGGCATCATCAGCAATAAATGCATGATCATTATTTACAAATACTTTTTTAGCAAATCCAGGTGTGTCATAAACACCCACCGTTCTAACATTCAAGCTGTCAGCATGTGCAATAAGCTGAAAACTTGTAAGAAGCACAACCATAGACAACACTTTTTTCATGCAACTCCTTAAGATAATAATTTACGGTTAGTATATCTATAGGTGCAATATACAACAAAATGTTATAAATGTCAATATAGTTTATATTATATTTCAAACCATAATTATAATAGGCTATATTAAAATTATGTAGAAAAAAAGAAGCCCCTTTCCAGGGGCTTCTTTGACTTAGGTGTTATTTCATGAACGGATAGGGAATGGTGATATAGGTATCGGCCGGCTTGCCGTTCTTGGTCCCCGGTTTGAACACCGCCTTGTAGGCGGCATCGGTGGCGGCCTCGTCGCAGCCGTATCCGATCCCCCGGATCACCTCGGCGTTCTTAACCTTGCCGTCCGGCCCCACCGTTATCTTCACGAACACCCTCCCGGTGATCCCGGCCTTGCGGGCGGATTCCGGATAGGACGGAGAAACTATTTTTATCGCTTCCGGCTCGGTGGGGCGAATTTCAGGCTCCGCGGGGGCCGGGGCGGGCGTAGCCTCGGCTACCAGCAAGTCCTGGGGGTTCACCGCGGCAGGCTTGGGCGGAGTCATCGGAGTCGTTGTGACCGGCCTGGGAACAGGCTGTTCGGTCCTGGTGGCTATGGGCTGAGGCTTGGCGGTGGCCGCGGCCGGTTTCTCGGGCTGGTTTCTTTCCGGAGCGACGGTTTCCACCGGCTGGGATGGCGGCGGCGGCACAACAGCGGCAGGCGCCCCGGAGGCCATGGCCTCCCCCCTTCTTTCGGCGACCGGTATCCACCACTCGTCCAGCGAAGCCATCGGCCCGCGGGCATCCTGGGCCGGACCCTTGACCCCCTTATAGATGATGGTGACCACATCCGGGACGTAGAGATAGGTGGCCGGCATCTCGGTATTGACCACCTGCTGGAACTTGACCCAGATATCCTTGGCCTTGCGGCGGCTCAAAGTGGCCAGGCCCACGTCGATCAGACTGTCCACCGAGGGGTTGGAATACTTGAGGATGAAATTGTATATGCCCTTCTCCGGGGCCGAATGCCATACCGCCGTGGGATCCACCTTGAAATCGTTCTTCCAGGAGAACAGCATGGCGTCGTACTGGCCGCTTCTCAGCCGCTGAATGAATGTCCTGGCATCCACCACCGCCAGGTTGACCTTGACGCCAACGCCCTTCAGCTGCTCCCTGATAAGGACCGCGGTGGCCTCCTGCACCGGCTGTCCCTGGGCCAGCAGCAGGTTGAGCTCCAGCACCTGCTTGGGCCCCTTGGCCAGATAGCCTTCGCGGTTCTTGTCTTTCCAGCCCATCTCGGCCAGCAGGGTTTTAGCCTGTTGGGGATCATAGGGCTGGGGTTTCTGGTCCTGATCGTAGGCCCAACTGGTGGGCAGGAACGGCCCGTTGGCCGGCTTGCCCTTGCCCATCAAAACGTCGTTGATCAATGCGATCTGGTCGATGCTCAGGGCGAAAGCCTTGCGCAGATTGACATCGGAGAACAGCGGGCTGTTCAAATTCCAACCGATGAAAGTGTAAGTGCGTCCGGGATATTCAATGGAGGTCAGGTTGGGATCGCCCTGGACCTTGAGGGCATACTGGGGCGACAGGTCGTTGGTCATGTCCACCGAGCCGCTCTGCAGGGCATTCATCAGGCTGGCCTCATCCCCGAAGAATTTAAAGACGATCCGGTCCAGAGCCGGTTTGCCCTTGTAGAAATCCGGATTGGCAGCCAGCACTAAACGGTCTCCCCGCACCCATTCTTCCACCCTATACGGCCCGTCGCTTACCGGGTTGGCGTCGAATTCGGTGGAATTGGCGGCACTCAGCTTTTCCAGAATATGCTTGGGCAGGACCATGATCCCGGTGTCGAACAGCTCGTCGGAGTATACCCGGTTGAAAACGAACTTCACCGCCAAAGGCCCAACCACCTCGACCTTCTCCACGAACTGCAGGCCGCCGGACCGGGCGTATTTTATCTGGGGATCGCGCATCATGTCGAAAGAGAACTTGACATCCTCGGCGGTCACCGGCTGCCCGTCGCTCCACTTGGCGTCCTTGCGCAGAATATAGGTAACCTCCTTGAAATCCTCCGAGAATTTCCAGGAGCGGGCCAGCCCGGCCACGATGTTCATTCCCTGGTCGAAACGGTGCAGGCTCAGGAAGAGCTTTTCATGGATATCGGTAGAGGCCGTGAATGACAGCCGCAGCGGGTTCAAGGAGGCCGGCTCGTTCATGGTGCCGATGGTCAAAGTCCCTCCGGATTCGCTGGGCGGATACTTCTCGCTTTTGGAACATCCGGACAATACCAGGAAGAATCCGGCGATCATCAAAAATATGCCGCGAAAGACCCATGACTTCATGGTTGGCTCCTTTATTAACATTCTATTAAGTG
>JAHJLF010000057.1 GCA_018821925.1 Candidatus Edwardsbacteria bacterium | reverse complement strand
GTATTTCTGCCGATAAAGCCCCAGCGCCCCGGCCTTTTCCCTGCCTGCCTCCCAGCCTTCCCGGAAATCCCGGTAAATGAACTCCACCCCGAACTTCTGGCCGATCTCCGATCCCAGGTCTCTTATCAGGTCGTGTTTCTGGTATATGCTGTAAAGCAAGGTGGTGGAAAATCCATCATACCCCCGTTGGGCGGCCTCTTTGGCCGCAGCCTCTAGCCGGATTGAATAACAGACCCGGCAGCGGCCCTTCGACAATGCAGCAAGGTTTTCTTCCAGAGGATATTCGTCACGATAGATGATGTCTATATTATGACGAAGGCCAAAATCCCTGACCGATCCCAATCGCGCCTGGTATTCCTGGTATGGATGGATATTGGGGTTGAACCAGAAACCAGTGATATCCGCCTTCTCATCCGACAGCGCCTGGTAGGGATAGCAAAGGCAGGGAGCACAGCAGATATGTAAAAGTAGCCGGGCCATGAATTAAATTATCAATCCGTATTTTTTCATTTCGGTTTTAAGCAGTTTCTTGGTGGCGTCTGTTATTTCCACCAGCGGCATCCGCATCTCGGCGTGACACAGGCCCATCAGGTTCAGGGCCGCCTTGACCGGCCCGGGGCTGGTCTCCAAGAATAGGGCCTTGATCAGCGGGAACTGTTTGAGGTGTATCTTTTGGGCCTCATCAAGCTTGCCTTTAAAAAATTTGTCCACCATTTTGGCGGTATCCTTGGGGGCGATATTAGCCACCACCGACACCACCCCTTGGGCCCCGATGGCCAGCATCGGCAGGGTCAGGGAGTCGTCGCCGGAGAACACCGCCATCTTGTCGCCACACAGCGAGATTATCTGGCTGACATTGTCCAGGTTTCCCGAGGCCTCTTTGATGGCCACGATGTTGTCAATCTCTGCCAGGCGGCAGACGGTGGCCGGATCTAGGGAGACGCCGGTCCTGCCCGGAACATTGTACAGCATGATGGGCAGCTTGGTGGCTCCAGCCACTGCTTTGAAGTGCTGATAAAGGCCCTCCTGGCTGGGCTTGTTGTAATAAGGAGTGACCACCAGAGCTCCGTCCACCCCCATCTTCTCCATCTCCTGGGTCTTGGTGATGCTCTTCAAAGTGTCGTTGGTGCCGGTATAGGCCAGGACCTTCATTTTGCCCTGGGCCTTCTTCAGGGTTGTTTCGACGATCTTTTTGTATTCCTCCGGCAGGACCGTCGGGCCCTCCCCGGTGGTGGCGGCAAAGACCACCCCGGCGGTGCCGTTGGCCGCATGAAAATCCAAAAGCCGTTCCAGGGCCGGTACATCCAGGGTACCGTTTCTGAACGGCGTTACGATTGCCACGAAAGAGCCTTTCCAATCTATCATTTTAATCCCGCTCCTTAATATTGTTGATCGGTATGATTAATATCATTTTCGTATCCTTACAAATTACGGGTTTTACCTTTTCCCCTTGCTACCCACCGGCACATAATACCTGGTCCCGGGATGGGGCTGGCAGATCTTTTCCACCAGGTCGTTGAAATCATCCTCGTTGTTCACGAAATCGATGTCGTTGACATTCACTACTAAAAGCGGGGTCTCGGAATAATGGAAGAAGAAATGATTATAGGCCTCGGAGAGCTCGGCCAGATATTCCCGCTGCATGCCGTGCTCGAAGGGCCGCCCCCGGTGTTTGATCCGCCTGAGCAGCACGTCCACCTCGGCCTGCAGGTAGATCACCAGGTCGGGCTGGTTGATGTTCCTCTCCAGCAGTGGCAGCATATGCTCGTAGAGCGAGATCTCGTTCTGGTCCAGGTTCAGGTAGGCGAAGATCTTGTCCTTGGCGAACAGATAATCGGACACTAGGCCCTGGCTGAACAATTCCTGTTGAAAAAGATTCTGCTGCTGTTTGAAACGCGACAGCAGGAAGAATATCTGGGTCTGGAAGGCGAAGGCCCGGCGGTCGGAATAGAATTTGGAAAGGAAGGGATTCTCCTCCACCTCCTCCTGCACCAGCTTGGATTTGAAGCGCTCGGCCAGCATCCGGGCCAGCGAGGTCTTGCCCACCCCGATCACGCCCTCCACCGCTATGTAGTTGGGTATCTGTGCCATCGTTTAATATCTGCTCTTATCTAATTTTCTCACGCCCTGGCCTTTGGCGTCCAAGCTTGCCAGGATTTCGCTTATTTTCTTTTTACGGGAGGGGTCGACCAGATTCGGGGAGATCTCCAGCAGGGGGATCATCACGAAGGCCCTCTGGGTTGCCTGGGCATGGGGGATGGACAATTCCTCGGTGCTGATCACCAGCCGATCGTAGTACAGGATATCCAGGTCGATGATCCGGGGTTCATCCTTTAGCTGCCGCTTCCGGCCCAGGTGTTTTTCTATCCGCTGCAGGGTCATCAGCAGTTCGGCGGCCGGCAGCCCGGTCTCGATCTCCGCCACCGAATTAAGGAATTTTGGCTGGCTGACATTTCCCAACGGCTCGGTCTCGTAGACCGAGGAGATGGTATTGATGGCAATGCCCGGGACCTGCTCCAGCGCGGCGATGGCGCTCCGGATGTTTCCCAGGCGCTTGCCCAGGTTGGAGCCCAATCCTATGTAAGCCCGGATGGCCTTCTCCCTGGCTGTTTTCATGGCCGGCACTTGGTTGTTTTGAGTTTTGCTTCCTTGAGCATCAGGCGTGATAGCTCATCCGGATAGCCCTGCTGGTACACCACCTTCTTGATCCCGGAGTTGATGAGCATCTTGGAGCACAGCACGCAGGGGTGATGGGTTATGTAGATGGTGCCCCCGGCCAGCGACACCCCGAAGGTGGCCGCCTGGATGATGGCGTTCTGCTCGGCATGGATGGCCCGGCAGATCTCGTGACGCTCGCCGGAGGGCACTTTCAGCTGCTCCCGAATGCAGCCCACCTGGTCGCAATGCTCCATCCCCGAAGGAGCCCCGTTATAACCGGTGGCCAGTATCCGCTTATCGCGCACCACCACCGCCCCCACCTGGCGCCGCAGGCAGGTGGACCTGGTGGAGACCATCCGGGCCAGGTCAATAAAAAACTTCTCCCAGCTGGGCCGGGCTTTTTTCCCGGGCAATATTTTAGCCCGGCCGGATATTTTGGCCGGTCTGGCGGCTTTCTTCTTAAGCGGCATTATCTATTGCTTGCTTTCCAGGGCGATATCCGGCTCGAAGGACAGCTCGCTGTCCTTGGCCGAAAGGCACAGGGCCAGCACGCTCATCTGGTGAAGGGCCATGGCCTCCTCCAGCCGCTGCCGGGTTATCATCTCCAACTCCACCAGTATGTCGCCCAACCTGCCACCGTTCTGCTTCTGGTGGTCGACCGCCCTCTTGATCTCTTCCGGGCTTAAATGCCCGCCGGCGGTCAGTATCTCTCCTATCAGCTTCTTCCGTTCGGCCGAGGAGAAGCCGGAGATGGAGCCCCCCTTGAATTCCACGTATTCGGTGTATTCGGGATTGTCGATGGTCAGCACGCCGGACCAGTGTTCCTTGATGGCGGTGGCCACCACATCCCCGAACTGGACCTTGCCTAACTGTTTGATCTCTCCCATTTCTTATCCTTTCAATAGGTTGGGATACAGGGGAAATTGCCGGCACAGCTCCCTGATCTCGCCGGATACTTCTTTGATTTTGCTTTCGTTTCCGATATTTGACAGGACCTTGTCGATCATACCGGCCACCAGCTTCATCTCATTCTGCTTCATGCCCCGGGTGGTCAGGGCCGCGGTGCCCATCCGGAAGCCGGAGGTCACGAAGGGGCTGCGGGTGTCGAACGGCACCATGTTCTTGTTGACGGTGATCCCGGCGGCATGCAGGGCATTCTCGGCCTCCTTGCCGGTGATGTTCTTGTCGGTCAGATCTATCAGCATCAGATGGTTGTCGGTGCCGCCGGAGACGATGGAATATCCCCTCTCCACCAGGCTGGCGGCCAAAGCCCGGGCATTGTCGATCACCTGCTGGGCGTAAGTCTTGAATGACGGCTCCAACGCCTCCTTGAATGCTACCGCCTTGGCGGCGATCACGTGCATCAGCGGGCCGCCCTGGATGCCGGGCATCACGGTGCTGTCCATCACCTCGGACATCATCTTCAGCCGCTCACCGGCCTTGGTCTTGAGCTTGATCCCGAAGGGGTTTTCGCTGTCCTGGCCGATCAGCACCATCCCGCCCCGCGGGCCGCGCAGGGTCTTATGGGTGGTGGTGGTGACCACATGGCAATGGGGAATGGGCGAGGGATGCAGTCCGGCGGCGATCAGCCCGGCCGGATGGGCCACATCGGCGAACAGGTAGGCGCCCACCTCGTCGGCGATCTCCCGGAATTTGGCGAAATCGTAATGCCGGCTGTAGGCCGAGGCCCCCACGATGATCATCTTGGGCTTGTGCTCCCGGGCCTTCTTGGCCGCGTCATCCATGTCGATATATCCGGTCTCCTTTTTGACCCCGTAGGAGAATATTTTATACATCTTTCCCGAGAAGGACACCGGCGAGCCGTGGGTCAGGTGTCCGCCGTGGGCCAGGTCCATCCCCAGCACCACGTCGCCCGGCTGGCAGAATGTAAAGTATACCGCTTGGTTGGCGGTGGAGCCGGAATGCGGCTGGACGTTGGCGTATTCGCAGTCGAAGAGTTTTTTGGCCCGGTCCCGGGCGATATTCTCGGCCACGTCCACGAACTCGCAGCCGCCATAGTAGCGTTTACCGGGATAGCCCTCGGCATACTTGTTGGTCATCACCGAGCCCTGGGCCTCCATCACCTCTTCGGAGACGAAATTCTCGGAGGCTATCAGCTCCAGGCCGTATTCCTGGCGTTCGGTCTCGTCGATGATGGATTTAAATATTTCCGGGTCTTTGTTCTTAAGATCGCTCATGGTTGTTTCCTTAATATATTACTTCTTGGTTTTCTTTTTCTTAACCACCGGCTTCGGTGCCACCTTTACGGTATTCGCCATGGTTGAATCCGGCTTGACCGCTGCATGTCCCGAGTTTCCCGCCTGGCCCATGCCCAGCAAAGATCGGACCTTAAGCCTGATGCTGTCGCCGTAGGCCGGGAGGAACCCGGTGTGGTATTCCCTTAAAATGCCATCCTGGTCTATCATCACCAGGGTGGGCAGCTCCTTGACCTTGTATTTCTTTGAGGCCACCTCATACTGGTCCATCAACACCGGCAGGGTGGTCACGTTCTGGAACACGTAGTTTTCCACGGTATCCCGGGGCTGGCCGACATTGACCAGGTAGAACTTTACCGGAAGTCCGGCCATCTCCGAGGCCAACTGCTGAAGCACCGGTATTTCGTTTTTGCAGTTCTTGCACCAGGAGGTAAAAAAACTGAGAACCACTACCTCCCGTTCCTGCCTATGGCGCGGCCCCCTGATCTTCCCGCAATAATCCCGCAGGTAGAAATCCTTTCCGTCAAGCGTTTTCAGAACTACGATCGGGGCCGGCTTGCCGATCAGTTCCGGGACCGCACTCTCGGCGGCCAAAATAGGTGCGAAAACACCGACCAATAAAAGACAGCAGGTTGCTAAGCGCATCATTTGGAATTGTCCTCCTCGTATTTTGCGATCTTGTCTAAGCGCTTCTGGTGGCGGCCCCCCTCGAACTCGGTCTCCAGCCAAACCTTGACGATCTTGGGGACTATCTGGAGGTCCACGAAATCGGCCGGCAGCACCAGAACATTGGCGTTGTTATGCTGGCGCGACAGGCGGGCCATGTCGGGGGTAAGCGCCAGCGCCGCCCTGACCCCTTTGACCTTGTTGGCCGCCATGGCCATGCCGTTGCCGGTGCTGCAGATCAGGATGCCCTTGTCGGCCTGGCCATTGGCCACCGCTTGGGCCACCGGGTAGGCGTAATCGGGAAAGTCGCAGGACTCCCGGCTTTTGGCGCCCAGATCGTTGAATTTTATATTGTCGGGGGAAAAGGCGCTCTTGATCTGCTCTTTTAAAAAATAGCCCCGATGGTCCGACCCGATGGCAACTTTCATACCACAACCTTTATTTGATTAAGAATAAATTATTGTCGCTGCATTGTCAAGGGAATGTTTGGAGATGCCCGACTAAAAGACAGGATCAGTAGGTAATTCGCTCTCGCGAATTACTTAGCCATCAGGACCGAAAGTACTATCGACATGAACTTAGTATCGTCGGAATCGGTGCGCGAGGTCAGCACCACCGGGGCGCTGGTGCCGAGCACTATGGCCGCCAACTCGGCCCTGGCCAGCTGGGTCAGGGTCTTGTACAGTATGTTGCCGGAGTGGATGTCCGGGCATACCAGGATATCGGCATAGCCGGCCACCGGGGATTTGATGCCCTTGCCGGCGGCGCACTCCGGGCTGACCGCCGCGTCCATCGACAGCGGGCCGTCCACTATGCAGCCCTTGATCTGCCCGCGGTCGGCCATCTTGGCCAGTTGGGCCGCCTCCAGGGTGCAGGGCATCTTGGGATTGACCTTCTCCACCGCCGCCAGCACCGCCACCTTGGGGGTCTCGATGCCCAATTTTTGGGCCACCGCCACGGCGTGTTTGATCATGTCCACCTTCTGGCCGAAATCAGGATAGGGTATCTGGGCGGCGTCGGTGACTATCAGCAGGCGGGGATAGTTGGGGACCTCGAACACCGCCACATGGGAGACCGTGGCGCTGTTGATCAGGCCGCTCTCCTTGTTCAGGTAGGCCCGGGCGTAGATCGCGGTGTCTATCAGGCCTTTCATCAGCACGTCGGCCTCGCCATTTTTGACCATCTCCACCGCTTTGGCTGCGGCTTTTTTAGGATCGGTCTCGTTTATCAGGGTGAATATCTTGGGATCGATATTATTTTCCTGGGCCAGGGCCTCGGTCTTCTTCTGGTCGCCGATCAGGATGGCCTGGGCCAGCTTCTCGTTGACCGCCCGGGCCAGGGCCCCGATGATGTCCGGATCCTGCCCGCAGGCCACCGCCACTTTCTTCAAGGGTCCGCCTTTTACCAGTTCCGCCATCTGCTTCAATGATGTCACTTGTGTCACTTAAAATTCTCCTGATTTTTTATTTTATATATTTTAGTTATTTTAACTTAAGAAGACGGCGTTGCGACCGCCCTGCTTGGCCCGGTACAGGGCCTTGTCGGCCCGGTCTATCAGGGATGCCAGCGACTCGTCCCGGTTCAGCTCGGCCACCCCCAGACTGATGGTGACGCTGAGTGGCCACAGTTTCTCCTGGTGGATCAGCCTCCATCTTTCGATGGAGAGGCGAAGCCTCTCGGCGATCTCCACTGCGATCTCGGCCTTGGTCTGGGGCAGCATGATCAGGAATTCCTCGCCCCCGTAGCGGGCCGCCCGGTCGTACTCCCGAAGACCGGCCTGCAGGTGCCGGGAGACCCCTTTTAAGACCTCGTCCCCCACCGGGTGCCCGTATTTGTCGTTGATGTTCTTGAAATAATCCAGGTCGCAAAACACCAGCGACAGCGGCAGGCCCAAGCGCCGGGATTTCTTTATCTCCAGGTCCAGCTCCATCTCTATCTTGCGGCGGTTCAGCAGTTCGGTCAGGGGATCGATGGAAGCCAGTTTGGAAAGCAATTCCGAGGCCCGGGCCTCCTCCTCGTAGATGCTGGCATCCCGGAATATTTGTACCGCCCCCAGGCGCCGCCCGTCGGGGTCATTGACGGGGGAGGAGACCACATCCACCGGCACCCGGCGCCCGTCCTTGTGTTTCAGGTAGACCCTGGTCTGGCCGGTGATCTGCCCGCTGTTCACCGCCCGGCTCAAGGGACACAGCGGGCCGCACATCTCCCGCCCCTCGGTATCGATATGGCACAACAGGTTGTCGGAGCAGCGGAAGCTGACCACCTCCCCGGGCTGGTAGCCGGAGATACTCTCGGCCCCCTTGTTCCAATAGGTTATCCGCCGGTCGTTATCCACAAAATAGACCCCGTCATAGGTCTGGTCCAGGATGGCCTTGTAAGTATCGCAGGGCAGTCCGCCGGCATTATTTTCGGCTTGCCCGGCCATCAGCAGCTGACCACTCCCAGGGCGATGGAGTTCAGCTTCTGCTGTTTGGAATCGGAGCGGGACAGCATCACCACCGGCCGGGCCGCCCCGGCGATCAGCCCGGCGGCCTGGGCCCCGCCCAGGTAGATCAGGCCCTTGGCCAGCATATTGCCGGCCGCGATCTCCGGCGCCAAGAAGATGTCGGCATCCCCGGCCACCAAGCTCTTGACCTTCTTATGGGCGGCGGCCTCGGCCGACACCGCCAGGTCCAGGGCCAGCGGCCCGTCCACCAGGCAGCCCTTGATCTGCCCCCGATCGTTCATCTTGGCCAGATGCGCGGCGTCTATGGTCTCCGGCATGTTGGAGTTGACCGTCTCCAGGGCGGTCAGCACCGCCACCTTGGGGTTCTCCACCCCCAGCTTGCGGGAGATCCCAACCGCATTGTTGATGATGTCCACCTTGGCCATCAGGTCGGGCTTGACGTTCATCCCGCCGTCGGTCAGCAGGAACAATTTGGGATAAAGCTTCATCTCCATTACCGCTACGTGCGACAACAGCCGCCCGGTGCGCAGGCCGATCTCCTTGTCGAGCACCGCTTTCAGGAATATTGAGGTGGCCACCAAGCCCTTCATCAAAAAATCGGCCTTGCCGCTGGAGACCGCTGCCACCGCTGCTTTGCTGGCTTCGGCCATATCCTTGATGTCGTTTATCTCCCAGCCCTTGATGTCCACCTTGGCCTTTTTTGCGGCATCTTCGATGGCGGTCTTGTCGCCGAACAATATTGGGGTGGCAATCTTCTCGGCGGCCGCTTCGCTTAATGCCTCCAGCACCACCTCGTCCTGGGCCACCGCCACTGCCACCTTCTTGGGTCCGCTGGCCTTGGCCTGTTTCATCAGGTCGGAAAATGATTTGATCATTTATTATGCTTTCCTGATATGTAAATATTATTGTTTATCTATTCATCAAAAATTTTATAGGATATATTATCCATACACGAGCCGGTTGGTTTTCATAATCCAGCGCCGGTGAAAATTTACCCGTATATGCTGTCTTGATCGCTTCATAATCCAAACAAAATGATCCACTTGTTTTATCAATAACCACTAACTTAATTGTTCCATCTAAATCAATCAAAAGATGCAAATAAGTTTTCCCTTCAAGACCATTATTTTTTGCCAATTGAGGATAAACCGGATTTTGCATAGATATAAACTTTGGGGATTCACTTAGATTCTTGAATTTCTTTCTATCTTCTTGTGTGTTATCAGTTTTAAAAGAATTTTCACCCGCTGCGTCTTCCTTCTTTTTAAGTTCTATCTTGCCTACCAGTCTTTTACCGCTTTCAATATTCATTTCGGTGACCAGGGAGTCATATCCCTTATGCTTCAACTTTATCTGGTAAGTACCGGGAATGATATTGACCGGCTGAAAAGGCGTCTTGCCAAAACAATATCCGTCAATATAAACATCGGCGCTATCGGGGACAGAGGTGATCATTGCCGATCCGAACTCCTGCCCGAAAACCGGAGAAATAAATAGACCAACCAGCCAAATATAAGCCAATATTTTATTTATCATTTTCCCTGCCTAAATTTATACAGATACCTATCCCACCCCTGTGGCCCTTGTGTCTTTGTCATTCCTGCACTTCAGTTCTTTCAGTGTAAACTCCAGCAGGAATCCAGTTTTATTTTCACACTATCACCATTTTGTCATTCCTGCGAAGGCGGGAATCCATGACTACCTCAATTCATTGTACAAATCATTCCATTCAGGATTTCGCTCTTCGATCAGCCTTATCTTCCAGTCCCGCTTCCAGGCTTTCAGCCTCTTTTCCCGCAATATAGCCAGGCGAATATCATCGTATATTTCGAAATACACTAAAAGGCTTATATCGTACCTTTTTGAAAATCCTTCCACCAGTTTATTTTTATGTTCATATATTCGGCGTTTCAGGTCACTGGTTACGCCGATATACAACGTGCCGCCTCTTTTGCTGGCAATGATATAAACATAACTTTGCTTCATTTTTTATGGATTCCTGCCGGAGTTTATCCCGCACTTGATGCGGGGCAGGAATGACACGTTTATTTTTTATCATTTACGCATGAGTTAATGTCTAGTTCTCTTCTGGATTCCTGCCTTCGCAGGAATGACATTCGGAATGTCAGGCGTATTCTCTGGCCTGCTCCTCGCCCTTCAGTATCCTCATCCCGGCCTCGGCCAGGGCCGTCATCTCGTCCTAGCCGGGGTATACCAGCACCTTCGCGATCCAGCCCACCCGTTCCTTGATCCAATCTATGAATTCCGGGAAGTAGGCGAAACTGCCGGTCAGAACAATCGCGTCCACCTTGCCGTTCACCACCGTGGCCATCTCTCCGATGCACTTGGAAACCTGGTAGGCCATGGCCTGGATGATCAACGTGGTCTTGGCATCGCCTTCCTTGACTCTCTTCTCCATTTCCCTTCCGTCGTTGGTGCCCAGATGTGAAACACAGCCCCCTTTGCCGGCCAGTTTTTTCATCATTTCGGCCTGGGTGTATTTGCCGGAGAAGCACATCTTCACCAGGTCGCCGGTGGGCAAACCTCCGGAACGCTCCGGGGCGAACGGCCCGTCGCCGTTCAGGGCGTTGTTGACGTCCACCACCTTGCCTTTTTCATGGATGCCAATGGAGATGCCACCGCCCAGGTGCACCATAATCAAATTAAGCTCTGCGTACTTTTTTCCCATCTCCCTGGCCGCCCGATGGGCCACCGCCTTCTGGTTGAGGGCGTGGAAGATGCTGACCCGGGGCAGCTCCGGCAGGCCGGAATAGCGGGCCAGGGACCCCATTTCGTCCACCACCACCGGGTCCACGATGTAGGCCTTGACCCCGACGTCGCGGGCGATGTCGTCGGCGATCAGGCAGCCCAGGTTGGAGGCATGGTCGCCGCCGGTCCCGGCCAGGACGTAATCCTTCATAGCCTGGCTGACGGCATAGGTGCCCGAGGGGATGGGCTTGAACAGCCCGCCCCGCCCGATGACAGCATTGAGTTCTTTGACATTGATGCCAGCCTTATTCAGCACATCCTCGATGGCCTTCTTGCGGAAATCGAACTGGTCGGTGATGCGCTTGAAGGGGGCCAGCTCCTCGGCCGAATGGCTCAGGGTCTGCTTGAATGTCGGCTTATCGTCCTCAAAGACCGCTATCTTGGTCGAGGTCGATCCGGGGTTGATGGCCAGAACTTTAAAGGGCACAGGTGGATCCTCCAGATTTTTATTTACTATAGAAGTTTTTTGATTTCTTCAATGCTTATACCGGCATCACGAAGAATGCTTTTCATCGTCCCTTTGGCGATTTCATTATGATTTGGAATCGTTAGGCGGCGATGAGGCGGATCTATATGCCGAAGAATAATATGACTGCCGGATTGGTGGTCAATATTATATCCTATTCTGCGCAGAGCTTTGACCAGTTTTCTACCGGATACTAGCGGAAATACTGTCATATTTAACCTCAATCTGCTTTTCGATAAAGGGCTGCACCGGCAAGGGCTCTTTGTGTTTGACATAACTTGCAATGTATCCCTTTATGGCATCCTCAATGTTCGCAAAGGCTTCTTTTGTCGTTCGCCCCTGTGAATGACAGCCTGGAAGGTTGGGACAACTGGAGATGTACCAGCCGTCTTCGTATGTGATGATGATTTTTAATTTCATGTTAATATCCTTGATTTTTATTGGTCGAGGTCGAGCCGGGATTGATGGCCAGAACTTTAAAGGACAATGACGGTTCCTCTGGAATATTTTATATTTTATTTTTGTTTTTTAGCAACTATCCCAGCAGCCATTTCTCCGCTTCGCCCTCGTCCTCAAAAACCCTCAACAGAAATCCCCGGTTCAGGCTGACCGTCTCCACGAACTGGTGATCCTCCTTCCTGGGATCGTCCTTGGTTATCAGGGTGGCTATCTTGGTGCGGTTGGAGAAATGTTTGTTGTGCGATTGGGCGAATTCGAACCTCTCCAAAGTGGTGGTTGTCAGGTTGATGTCCCTCATATCCACCAGTATCCTGGGCGATTCGTTATCCTGTATTATCTTCAGGGCTGCCAGACGGGCGTTCCACAGGTCATCCTTGTCCACATGATCGGAATGTGTGATAACCACCAGGTTCCTTTTCGGGTCGTGTTTTACATCGTGCGCCATTCCGCTATTCCCCTTTGAAGTTAATTTATTGAGCCTACTGTTGCGATTTATGAATCCTATGTTATTTTACTTCCCCTCGTTCCCCTTCTTGTTCAAGGAGGGAGGTGGTTTAATATTCCCTGGCTTTTTCCTCTCTCTTTAGAACCCTTAACGCCCCGGCCGCCAGGGCCGGCATTTCGTCCTCGCCGGGGTAGATCAGAACCTTGGGGCTGATGAAAGATACCCGTTCCTTTATCCAGTCGGTGAATATCTTATTGAAGGCCACCCCGCCGGTGACCACGATGGCATCCACCTTGCCTTTAAGCACCACGGCGCAGGCCCCGATCTCCTTGGCGATCTGGTAGGCCATGGCCTTAAAAACCTCCTCGGCCTGCTTGTCCCCGGCCAGCACCCGGTCCTTGACCACATTGGCCATATTGGTTCCCAAGTAGGCCGACAGGCCCCCACTGCGGGTAAGTTTTTTCTTGATCTCGTCAACGGTATATTTGCCGGAGAAACACATTTTGACCAAGGCCCCGGTGGGCACCCCGCCAGCCCGTTCCGGAGAGAACGGCCCGCCTTCGTTGGCATTATTTACATCTATGAATTTCCCATGATCCACCGGCGAGATGGAAATGCCTCCCCCCAGATGGGCCACGATCAGATTGACCTCGGGCAATTTTTTATTGAGATCCTGGCAGGCCTGCAGGGCGGCCATCCGCATGTTCAAAGCATGCAATAATGATTTGCGTTCGATCTCGGCCAGTCCGGAGATACGGGCCAGCGGAGAGAATTCGTCCACCGAAACGGCGTCCACAATAAAAGCCGGACAGCCGGCGGCATCGGCGATCTCCTTGGCGATGAAAGCTCCCACATTGGAGATATGCTCGCCGCGCTTGGCTTCTTTCAGGTCGTCCAGAATGGTCTGGTTGATATGATAGGTGCCGGAGGATATGGGTTTTAACACCCCGCCCCGGTCCACTACCGCCGAAAGCGATTTGAGCGCTATTTTATTTCTGGTCAGAAAATCAAGGATCACAGCTTTGCGCATGGGGTATTGGTCCACGATACGGGGGTATTTTTCGACCTGGGATTTATCGTGCCCGATGGATTCCGCCACCAATCGTTTTGAACCTTGATAGACCGCCACCTTGGTGGAGGTGGAGCCTGGGTTGAGCACCAGTATCAGAAAATCTTTGATGGCCTTATCTGACTTTGGGGCCTTTTTTACCGCCGGTGATTTTTTTATTGCCTTCTTGGCGATGGTTGTCTTCTTCCCTGTTTTTTTCCGCGGAGCCGCCTTGGCTCTAAGCTGTTTCTTGACGGCTTTCTTTTTGGCAGGGAGTTTCTTGGCCTTGGCCGGTTTGATGACGGCCTTTTTCCTTTTGGCTATGGTCTTTTTGATCGGTCTTTTCTTGACCGGCTTTTTCTTGGCCATAAATTTTCTCCTTAACAATGACCGTATATTTTCAGCTTTAAATGACAGGCTTTGTCATTCCCATGCAAATGGGAATCCAGACCCAGTACGGCGCTCTAAACCAGCATCTTCTTCAGCTCTGGGGTTTCCCACAATGATTTGAAATCCTCGTCCTGGGTCACATTCTCCTTGTAGTCATCGTCGTTCTCGATGGCCTTGGCCAGGCTCTGCAACGAAGCATTGAGGTCACCCTTGAACAGCTGGACCCGGGCCAGCTCGTACCAGGCGTCGGCGTCATCGGAGTATATCTCCAGGGATTTGTTCAGGGCGGTCACCGCCTCGTCGTATTTCTTCATATGGCGCAAAGTGACGCCCTTGCTGTACCAGGCATCGTTGAACTCGGCGTCCAGCTTGATGGCCTGATCGAATATTTTGATGGCTTCATCATAGCGCCCCAGGTCGCGCACCGCCAGGCCCTTGTTGTACCAGGCGGCGATCATCTTGGGGTCCAGGCTGATGGCCTTGTCCAGGGCTGCCTCCGCCTCCTGATCGCTATCCAGCACCCCCAGCACGATGCCCTTGTTGCACCAGGCCTTGGCAAAATCGGGCCTTAGGGCGATGGCCTGGTCGTAGGCTTTGATGGCCTCGTCGAAGCTCTCCATCCGGCTGAGGATGCGGCCCTTGCTGAACCAGGCGTCGGCGTTGTCCGGCTCGGCCTGCAGGGCGTTCTCGAAGGCGTTCAGCGCCTGGTCCAGATGGCCGTGCTTCTCCAGCTTGTTACCCAGATCGATGTAATCTTCTGACATAATAATCCCGGTTTTTAATTTGCGTTATAAACGATTTCCCTCTCCCGCTGGGGGAGCTAGGGAGGGCTCCGTCCCTACCCCTGAAATCTGTTATCCCATCACCATGATCTGCCGGACTATTCCCACTCGATGGTGGCCGGCGGCTTGGTGGAGATGTCGTACACCACCCGGTTGATATCCTTGACCTCGTTGACGATCCGGTTGGAGACCCGGGCCAGCAGATCGTCCGGCAGCCGGGTCCACTCGGCAGTCATGAAATCGGTGGTGTTGACCGCCCTCAGGGCCAGCACATTCTGATAGGTCCGCTCGTCGCCCATCACCCCCACCGCTCTGACCGGAAGCAGCACCGCCAGGGCCTGGGAGATGCGGTCGTACCACCCGGCATTCCTGATCTCCTCGATGAAGATGCGGTCGGCCGCCCTTAAGATGTCGCAGCGTTCCTTGGTTACCTCTCCCAGCACCCGCACCGCCAGGCCGGGCCCGGGGAAGGGGTGGCGCATCACCATCTCCCGGGGCAGTCCCAGAGACAGCCCCACCTGCCTGACCTCGTCCTTGAAAAGTTCCCGCAGGGGTTCTATCAGCTTCAGGTTGCGCATGTTCTTGGGAAGCCCGCCCACATTGTGATGGCTCTTGATGGTGGCCGAGGGCCCCTTGAAGGAGACCGATTCGATCACGTCCGGATAGATGGTGCCCTGGGCCAAATATTCCACCTTTCCGATCTTCCGGGCCGCCCCGGCGAAAACCTCTATGAATTCCTTTCCGATTATCTTGCGTTTTCTCTCGGGATCCTGCACCCTCTTCAATTTGGCGTAGAATATCTTGGATGCATCCACCGTTATCAGCGGAATCCGGAACTGTTTTTTAAAGACCTTCTCCACCTCCTGCCGCTCGTTCATCCTCAGCAGACCGTTGTCCACGAAGATGCAGTGCAGCTGTTTTCCCAGGGCCCGGGAGATCAGCACCGCCGCCACCGAGGAGTCCACCCCGCCGGAAAGGCCCAGCACCACTTTCGCCTTGCCGGCCTGCTCCTGGATGCTTTGGACCGATTGTTCGATGATGGAGTCCATGGTCCAGTCGCCCTTGCAGCCGCAGACCGTGAACAGGAAACCGGACAGCATCTTGTGGCCGTTCAGGGTGTGGGCCACTTCGGGATGGAACTGGAGCCCGTAGATCCTCCGCTTCTTGTCGGCCATGGCCGCTATCCGGCAGCTGTCGGTGGAGGCGATGGTCTCGAAGCCCGGCGGGGCTTTAAGCACGCTGTCCCCGTGGCTCATCCACACCTGGGTGGCGTCCGGCATTCCGGAGAACAACCAGCCGGCCGAATCATTGCGGGCCAGTTTTAGAATGGCGTGGCCGTATTCCCTCTCCCGGCTTCTCTGCACCTTCCCCCCCAGCAGCAGGGCGGTCAGCTGCATGCCGTAGCAGATGCCCAGGATGGGTATTCCGGCGGAGAATATTTCGGCGTCGATGGTGGGGGCGTTCTTATCGAACAGGCTGGACGGCCCGCCGGATAGGATCAACCCGCTGGGATTCCCCTCCATGATTTTTCCGGTCCCGGCATGGCAGGGGATGATCTGGCAATAGACCTTCTGCTCCCTGACCTTGCGGGCGATCAGCTGGGTATACTGCGAGCCGAAATCGATGATGTTTATCCTGTCCAAAAGGCCCTCCGATAATTTACTGTTGTGGTTTCATTTTCTTTAAAAGCGCCGCCAGGGCGGTCTGGGCAGCCTGGGCCAGTTCCGGGTCCCGGTCCTTGGCCACCTTCATCAGGAAACCGGCCGAGCTCTTCAGCTCTATCTGCCCCAGGGAGATGAGGATCTGTTTTTTGATCTCCGGCGTCTCCCCCCGGCTCAGCAGGTCGCGTTTGGTATATAGCTCGGTCAAGGCATCTACCGAGGCCTCGTCTCCAACCTTGGCCAGATGCTCGATGGCCAGCTTTTTGACTTCGGGCTCCTTGTCGGCCATGGCCCTTATCAGCCAGGCCTCGGACTCCTTGCCGCTGATCTTGTAGATGGCCTTCAGCACCTCGAGCCGTACCCGGACGTCCTTGTCGTTGAGGGCCTCGCCCAGATGGGGAATGGAGGACTCCGTGCCCATCAGGGCCAGCAGCACCGCCATGTTGCGGCGCACAAACCAGCGATCCTCACCCAAAGCCTTGATAGCGATGGGCTCCACGCCCTGCCCTATTTTATTGAGCACATACATGCATTTAAGCCGCATGTTGCTGTCCTCGCTCTCCTTGACCGTATCCATAAGATAGGGCAGGGCCTTTTCCTTGATGCCGGCCAGGACGCTGGCGGCGTCCTCCAGGATGGGGTCCTTCAAAAGGCCCAGTATCAGGGAACGGATGGCCGCCTCGTCGCCGATCAAGGCCAGGATCTTTATCATGTCCCTGGCCACCGGCTTTTCGGCCATCAGCAGCATAATGTCCGAGATATCCTTGCTGATGCGGGAGACCAGGGACTGGTGCTTTGTGTTCTTGATCTGGTCGGCCATCAGCTGGATCACCTCGAGGGCCTGCTGATAGATCCGGGGTTCGCTCTCCTGGCGCAGCCTGCTGGTGGTGTTGTCTATCACCAGCTCGACCAGGTCGAAGCGCTCGATGGCCAGCAGGTCGTTCTCCAGTGTCATCATTTTCGCCAGGGCGCTTTCCCTGACGCCGGGATCGGCCTCGGCCAGCAGTTTCAAAAAACCCTCCAGGGCCGGCCGGCAACTCTCGTCGCGCCTTAGTATCCAGCGCAGGGTTTTCACTTCGTCCTCCGAGGCCATCTCCGCCGCCGGGCGGGAGGCCAGGTCAGCCAGATATCTCTCCAATACCGGCTGGGTGGAGGATATCTGCCCGAAGACGAAAGCGCAATCCTCGGCGCTCAATCCGTAATATTGCAGCTTGGCCTGGACCAGAGGATACAAGGTTTGCTTGCGGGAATTGTCGGCCGGAATGGAAGCCACCATCCCCCGCAGTTTTTCGGCCAGCACCACCGGGTCGTTCTTGGCCTCCAGGGCCAGCACCTCGGTCTTGTCGATGATCAGTTTGGCCAGATCTTCGTCGGAATACTTGGTCAGCAGTTCCCGCACCACGTCGGACCATTCGGGGTTGTCCAGCTTTACCTGGGTTACCATCTGACTGCTGCGCTGATCTAAGCCCCCTATAACATTGGCCATCATCGAGGCGTATTCGCCGCCGCCCTGCATCTTGGCCATCATAGCCAGCCGGTCCAGATCGCTTACTAATTTCTCCTGGCCCTCCGGGGTGTCGGCCATGGCCAGGGCGCCCTTCAAAAGCATCTCTGTCACCATGGAGGGATCGCTTTTGAGCATGGCTATTATCTGCTCCGGCAGCAGGCTTTCCAGGGCGGCCCCGCCTCCTGAGCTGCCTCCGGACCCCGAGCCTCCTCCGTAGGAGATCCCGGTAGCGACTATGTTGGAGATGCCCCGCAGGGCCAGCGCGGCCGCCAGCCCACCCTTGGCTTTTACCTGATCCACATCCATGGCCATGGTCTCAAAAAATCCCTGCAGCTGGTCGCGATCGATGCCCTGCTTAAAGGTCAGCTGGCCCACGCTGCGTTTTCCCAACTCGGAGATGAAATTGGCGAACACCTCCTTGCGGGAATCGGGCACCGGATTATCGTTCAGGAGCAGGATGTTCCCGGCCAGACTGAAGCTCAAAAAGCTATCAGGACCCATCGCATCTTTGATCAACTGAAGGCTGGCCTCGAACAGTTTTTGGGAGGTGGGATGGCTGGCCGGATACATCTTTAGATTGCGC
This sequence comes from Candidatus Edwardsbacteria bacterium, assembly GCA_018821925.1. Lineage (NCBI taxonomy): Bacteria > Candidatus Edwardsiibacteriota > Candidatus Edwardsiibacteriota bacterium. Next base: position 31,442 of record JAHJLF010000057.1, on the reverse strand, counting down.
AGGGAGCCGGTCAGCTGGCCCACCAGCCGGGTCATCAGCATAGGAGATATGTTGGCCATGATTATCTCTATCCCTTTTTAATAATGAACCCAGGAAATATTATAAACCTATTGCCAATCAGAAATTTTCATGGTTTCATGGTTTCCTTATGAAATATTCTAGTGCCGGAAATGCCGGTGGCCGGTGAGCAGCATGGTGATATTCATCTCCTTGGCCTTCTGGATGACATCCGAATCCTTGACCGAGCCGCCCGGCTGGATGATGGCCGCGATGCCGCCGGCCGCTGCCTCCTCAATGTTGTCGTGGAACGGGAAGAAGCCATCGGAGGCCAGCACCGCGCCTTTGGCGCGATCGCCTGCTTGTTTCAGGGCCAGCCGGACCGAGGCCAGCCGGTTCATCTGCCCGGCCCCGGTCCCTATCAGTTGCTGGTCTTTAGCTATGGCGATGGCATTGGATTTAAGATGTTTCACCAACCGGTAGGCGAATACCAGATCCGCCATCATTGCCTCGGCAGGCGCCGGGCCGGAGACATGCTGCAGGATCTTCTCGTCCAGCACCATACCGTCGGGACGCTGGATCAGGTATCCTCCGGCCGCCGATCGTAATATCCACTCCGCCCGGACCGTCTCCCTGTCCACTTTGACCAAACGGACATTCTGACCCCAGCCCTTGCGTCCGGCAAAGATGTCCTTAACCCCGGGGCCGAAGTCCGGAGCGGCGATCACCTCGTAGAAACTGCCCGGAGCCACGATCTGCATGGCGGTCTCCTGGTCCAGCGGCCGGTTGAAGCTGATGATCCCACCGAACCGCGAGATGGGCTCGGGCGGCAATTCGCCCTGGCTGGCCAGCACATAAGCCTGAACAATGCTCTCGGCAGTGGCGCAGCCGCAGGGGTTGGTGTGCTTGATGATGGCGCAGGATGGTTTTTTGAATTCCTGGATCAGCTCCCAGGCGGCCGACAGGTCCAGGATATTGTTATAAGAGATCTCCTTGCCGTGTATCTGTTCGAAAGGAATTTTGGCTCCGGAGTGAACATAGAACCCGGCATTCTGATGTGGGTTCTCGCCGTATCTGAGCCCTATGGCTTTGTCGAGGGAAAGGTTGATGCCGACCGGCAATTCCTGGCCGCCTGAGATGCGTTCGGAGAAATAATTGTTTATGGCCACGTCGTACCGGCCGGTCAGTTCGAAGGCGCGGACCGCCAGTTTCTTTTTGGTTTCCAGCGACACATCTTTGTGTTGCTTGATCTCGTCCAGCACCGGCTGGTACTGCTCCGGCGAGGTCAGCACCGCCACCGCCTGGTAGTTCTTGGCCGCCGCCCGGATCAGCGAGGGCCCGCCGATGTCAATGTTCTCGATGGCCTGCTCCTCGGTGACGTCGGGTTTGGCCACCGTCTGCTCAAAGGGGTACAGGTTGACGATCACCAGATCGATGGGCGCGATATCGTTCTGCTTTAGCTTCTCCATATGGGCTGGAATATGGCGGCAGGCCAGGATGCCGGCATGGATCCGGGGATGCAGGGTTTTGACCCGGCCGTCCAGCATCTCGGGGAACCCGGTGACGTCGGAGACGTCGATCACATCGATCCCCTTCTCCCGCAGGTGCCCGGCGGTCCCGCCGCTGGAGACTATCTCGTAGCCCAAAGAGGCCAGCTCCCGGGCGAATTTTTCCAGCCCGGTCTTATCGTAGACGCTGATAAGTGCTCGTTTGGTTTGCATGGTTTTGATCAAAAATTATTTTCTTGAAGTTTCCGGCTGATTTGTTTGCTCTTTTCAGGCATTGTTTTCATCAGGAATTCGTTGATCTTTTCCAGCATTTCCATCCTTTGGCCATAACTAAGTTTTTGGGCAGATCGCAGATCGTCAAGGTTGTAATACTGGTCATCTTTGTTTATTTTATTTCTCATTTCTCAGCTCCTTTATTTTTTGCAATGCCTTGATGTCTATCTTGTCCCTTTCTCTTCCGGCAATCTCCTTGAGCCGGATCAGGTCGTCTAGGCTGATAAGATTTATCATCAATCCACCGGATTTGATGATCTCGCGCCTTTTGTATGCCTTGTGAAAATCTATTTTGTCCTCTAGCAGTATATCCACGTGTTCCATGTCGTTGTCTGGATTATAGACCGAGAATACTACCATGTTTTTCTTGCTTATCCATTCCTTCCTTTTCGCAGGATCGGAAAAGTCATCTATTGTCACCGGAACCTTTGGCTTATAGCCCAGTTCTTTTACAATTTTTATGAATTTGCTCGTATTCACATCGTCCAGCATCATCAGCACATCCAGATCCATGGTGGCCCGGATGTAACCGTGCAGGTTTACCGCAATGCCTCCGGCAACCAGATATTCAACCTGTTCGTCATTCAATTTTTCTATGATTTTTTGGTACAGCATTTTGGTTCTTTAGGATTGTTAGCTTACACATTTAAGGTATACAGATTCTGTCGATTTGCCCCGTAACATGACCTGGGTGTGAATTTGATTATAGAGATAAATATTTATTCATCTAATTTATTTATGATTTGTTCAATCACGTCAAAAATTTCCGATAACTCTTTATACATAGCTTCAGCAATTGTGTTTACGTCCTTTGTAAAGTCTACTGCACATTCATAATATCTACCCCTATCCCTCTGACCAATTTTTATTGCTTTATATTTACCAATGTTTTTCTCTAAGGCTGAAAAGAAATTGTTTCCGTTTTTTACTTTTCCTGTAAGATATATTTCAATAGAAGGCCTTGCAGATATATCTTCCGGATCAAAGAATGACACATCTATAGTTAATGTGTTTTGTCCTTTTGGTATACTTATTCCAAAACTATAATAGTTTTTGAATATTAAGTAATCCTTTATATTTGTTTTTGTTTTTAATTTATTGTCCGCATTAAATATTTCCTCGATTCTGCTAAGAACTATTTTCATAAAATTTTTGCCTGATTCTTCGATTTTTTCTAATTGGCCACCATAGTCAATGTATAGTTTAGCATATCGAGCGATCTTTGAATCTAATTCATATGTTTCGGATTCACTTCCCTTCTTGTTATTCTCATCTGCCATCACTCATAATCCTTTTAATATAAATTGAAAAATCAATCATTGTAAAATATAAGCGCGTGTTCTTCTCAATCTTTGTTATAAACTGTCTACATATATTTATGACTTCATCCCAACCAACAATAGTTACGTTAATGTCTTTGTGCTCTCTTCTGGCTTTTTCACATTCGTTTTTTATTATTTCATTATTTTTATCTGGAGCTAAAACTAAATACGTTTTCTTTTTGTTTAACCATCTATTTTTAGCCCCATCAATAAAACCAATCGTTTCTTTTATTTGATTCTCTTTTATCGCTGATTTATTTATTTTATTTTCAATAAATACTACCATTTCATCGCATTCAAGCACTATGTCTGGTCGCCTCGCCTTTTCCCCTTTTTCATCTGTAACATGAACCTCTAATTCAACATACCATTTATTTTTCTGTATTATAGCCGAATTAGATGTGTCAAGAAATTTTTCCAAGAAGACATATAAAAATTTATCACCAGCACTCAATGCATTGTTCCAGTTAAACAAATAAGCCAATATTGTTGATACTTGCTCTTCTTCATGAACATAGAAAGCATCAAAAAGATTAAACTCTGGCTCTGGGTGCTTTTTTAATTTTTCAAGCTCTGTTTCCAAAGCACATAACGCAAGTTCTTTTTCAATCAAAATAAGTGATTTCTTTTGTTCAATCAACCTGCTATCCATGCTTTTCATTTGACTGTCCAAAGCATCTTTCCTATCAAATTCCTTTCCGAATCACTTTTCCTTCGGCCATCACGCAGTTGGGATAGGCCGCCATCTGCAGCGGGTTCTTGTTCCACACCGTCAGGCTGGCCAGCTTGCCCGGCACCACGCTGCCGGTTAGCATATAAAAATTACAGGTGATAGTCACCTGCCGCCTCGGGCTGATAGACGACCTCCATAATTTTTAATTTCCTGATGCCTTCCGGCACCTCCCATTCCACTATATCACCAGCTTGGTAGCCAATCAAGGCTGTCCCAACTGGCGATAAAACGGAAATCTTATCCTGCGAAATGTTAGCCGCCGCCGGAAAAACCAAAGTATAGGTGAAAGACTCTCCTGTTTCCATGTCCTTGACCGTCACTTTGCTGTTCATCGTCACCATATCATTGGGAATTGCTTCGGATAAAACTACCTCGGCCCGGTTCAACTCCCCCTGCAAATCTGTGAGATATTTTAGTTCTGGATTATAGGCCTGCAGGTGGTTGGAAATCATCTGTTCCAAACGTTTTTTATCGTATGCAGTTATGTAAATTTTTCTCTGGCTCATTTGCCCCCTTTCTGTTTGCCTGTTTGTATGGCCTCATTGTAACGGATGCTGAAAATATTTTATTTTTGCCGCTACATCCCCTTCCGAATCACTTTTCCTTCGGCCATCACGCAACTGGGATAGGCCGACAATTGCAGGGGGTTCTTGTTCCAGACTATCAGGCTGGCCAGCTTGCCCGGCTCCACGCTGCCCAGGATATCATCTATCCCCAGGATCCCGGCATTCTTGTAGGTGATCAGCGAGATGGCCTCCTCTTCTTTCATCCCGAAGATCATAAAAAACTTCAGGCTGTCCCTCAGGGCCGGGGCCATGATCACCGGGTGGTCGGTCATCAGCCCGTACCGGGCCTTGGACTTCATCAGCAGTTCGGTGTTCTTGTAGCTCTCGTTCTTCAGCTCCACCTTGTATGGCATGGCGCCCAGCGGGCCGTAGACCACCGGAATGTCATGCTTTGCCAGTTCATCGAATATCTCCTTGTGATGCACGTCGCCCAGATGGTCGGCGGTGACCCTGATCTTGTATTTCTTGACCAGCTCGATCAGATACAGCGCGTCGTCCTCCTTGTGGACGTGAACCTTGGCGATCTTCCTGCCCTCCAGCAGATCCAGCAGGGACCTCTCCTCGCAGTCGAAATCCAGAAGATATTCCTTCTCGATGGTCTTCTTTTCGAACTCCACATCCGCCCGGTTCAGCTTCTTCTCGCCGCTCCGCACCTTGATGTCCAGCTCCTTGAGCTTCTTCTCCCTGGCCAGCTCGGTCTTTTGTTTCTTCAGCAGCACCGAGTCGAATTTCTTCTCCAGCATCCCATAGATGCCCATCCGGGTGTTGGGCCGGGTCCCCTTCCATTCCCCGGTGGAGCGCGGGTTATAGCCCAGTGCCATCTTGTAACCGTAGTCCTTAAGCAGGGCTTCCTGGCGGTGGCGGGCGAAGTTTTTGATGATCATGGCCCGGCCGCCTAAAAGATTGCCGCTGCCGGGGACGATGCAGCTGTACAGCACCCCGAAGTCCACCGCCTCCTTGAAGGCCAGATCGTCGAAGTAGACGCTGTTCAGGGGGTCGTTGATGGGCAGGAACTGGTCGGTGATGTCGTTGGCCTCATCCTCGGCCCCCGGCTCGCCGAAGCGGGCCATCCCGATGTGGGAGTGGGCGTCTATGAAGGCCGGGGTGACCACTCCCGAAAAATCGGCCTTCTTCTTTTTCTTGCCGATCTCCACTATTTTGTCGTTCTCGATGACCACCGAGACGTTGTTCAGTTTTTTCTTTCCGTCGAACAGGGTCTCGGCGTTGATGATGATATTCTTGGCCATGATCAACTTCCTTTATATTTGTTTTGGTTTGATTTATCTTATCCGATAGCCCACGGTTAACGACAGCACCCGGTTGCGGTGGTCCACGTACCGGTTGATATCCGCGATGTTCGACCTTAATATCCTGGGGAAACCTATGCTGTAGCAGCCGCCCAGCTCGATCCGACCCATGGGGATGTTTCCGCCCAGTACCAGTCCGTAATCATCCTTTCTGAAGGCAGACTCCGGAGTTGTGTAAACGCTGTCCATCTGGATGATCCCGGCTGAAGCGCTGTTGGTAATGACCTGCCGTCCGGAGACAAGCAGCGCCCCGTAAAAACCGAAATATAAATTAAGCAAGGGATGATATGACCTCGGCAGGCTGAAGCAGACCGCCACCGGAACCTCGGCATAGTTCAGCCTGGTGTTCGAGGTATTGTAATGATCGTAGGTAATGCCGGTGGCCGGGTCGGTCTGGCGGAAAGCCTACACCACCTCGGCCCCCTTCTGGTTGAGCAGAAGCCCTGACCGGAAGGAGACCAGCCGGTTGATCCGATAATTTATATACCCGCCTCCGCCCAGTCCGACCTTTTCATTGATCGTAGCGTTGGTGTTCTGGTTCCAGACGAACTTGGCCCCGTTTAAATTTCCCCACAGGCCGAAGGACAGGGATTGGGCCGCTCCGGGCCAGGGGATGAATGCCAGTCCGGCGATCATGACAGCCAGACCAGATATGTAGAAACCTTTTGGGAAAACATCGATTTGAAATTTCTAGGCCCCGAATTTGCCCAGCTTCAGAGCATTGGCCAGCATCAGGGGCATGGCCTCCACCGCCGGGAAACAGCCCAAACTGCCGTAGGCGCAGTTCCGCTCGTTAAAACTGTCCAGGCCGTCCGGCCGGACATACGGGGAATGCAGCATGAAGGGGTTGGGATGCCAGCTGTGGCCCTTCATCCGGGCCGGGGTGGAATGGTCACTGGTTATCACCAGCACGTCCGGGTTCAGTTTGCTGACCATCGGCATGGCGTCGTCCAGCTCGGTGATCACCTGGACCTTGGCGTTGAAGTTGCCGTCCTCTCCGTAGGAATCGGTCTTCTTGATGTGGATGTAGAAGAAATCAAAATCGTTATAATAGAGCCTTAAGGTCTCGAACTCATCCTCGATGGTCTGGCCGGTGTCCAGCTCGGTCATGCCCACCAGCTTGGCCAGCCCCTTGTACATGGGATAGGTGGCGATGGCCGCGGCTTTAAGGCCGAACCTCTTGTTCATGGAGGGGATGTCGGGATGCTTGGCAAAGCCCCGCATCAAAAGGGTGTTGGCCGGGTGCTGGTCCTTCAGCAGCTGGTTGGCCTGGGCGATGAATTTGGTTGTCACGGCGGCCAGCTTGAGGTCCTCCTCGAAGAAGGCCTTGGGCTCTATGGCCGCTAAACCCTCCCGCTGGGGATCGGTGTCGTGCAGGTTGCCGGAGAGCCCATCGCCCCGAAACAGCACCACGAAGCGGTGCTCCTTGCCGTGCCGGATCATCACCTCCACACCGTCAATGGCCGGGATGGCCGCCTGCATTTTGGCGCACAGTTCCATGTTCTTCTCGGTGGGGATCCGGCCGGCCCGTCGGTCGGTTATCAGCCCGTTGGGATCCATGGTAGCAAAATTGGCCCGAGCCGCCACGTCCCGAGGAGTCATCTCCAGTCCGATGCCCAGGGCCTCCAGCACTCCCCGGCCGATCTGATATTTGATGGGGTCATACCCGAATAGCGACAGGTGGGCCGGTCCGCTGCCGGGGGTGATGCCGTAGGAAACGGGTATCGTCAGCCCGCAGACCGATTTGATGGCCAGGGCATCGATATGCGGCTTGGCGGCCGACTCCAGTTCGGTCTGGCCGTCTCTCTCCCGGGGAAGGCCGCCCAGGCCATCGGCCACGATCAGCACTATTTTCTTATCATTGCTGACCAGCAGTTCCTGCAATAATGAATCGTCCAGCATATATCGCTCCCTTGGCTAAGCTTGCTTTTCTTTTTTATTCGCCAGATATCGTTTCATCTCCTCTACCACACTGTAGGGCACTTTTACCGAGCCGCCTCCGTTGTTCATCAGGTTGTCGCTGTGGCAGTCGGAGCCGCCGCAGGCCAAAAGGTTCTTCTGTCGGACGATCTCCAGATAGTTCTTCACCTGGCTGTTGGAATGTTTGGAATGCCACACCTCCAGCCCGTCCAGGCCTTGGGAGGCGAACAGGTCTATCAGCCCGTCCCGATTCTCGATCCCGGGGTGGGCAAAAAAGGCCAGCCCACCCACCGAATGGACCAGGTCGAAGGACTCCTGAGGGGTCAGAAAATTCTTGGGCACATAGGCCGGGCATCCGTTGCCCAGGTACCTGGTGAAGGCCTCATCGGTGCCGCCCACGTAGCCCTCCTCGGCCAGGGCCCGGGCCACATGCGGCCGGCCTACCGAGCCCGAACCGGCGATCTCCAGCACCCTATCGATCTCCAGGCGCACCCCCAGCTCGGCCAGCTTCTCCACCATCCGGTGGGCCCGTTCGATCCGGGCATTCTTAAAATGCAGCACCCTCTCCCGGAAATGGCTCTGGGTGTAATCGATGAAGTATCCCAGGATGTGGATCTCGGCCCCCTCGATGTTGGTGGACAGCTCTATCCCGGGGATGACCTCGATCCCCACCTTGAAAGCCAAGCTGGAGATCGGCCCGATGGCGTCCCAGGCATCGTGGTCGGTGATGGCAATGGCCTTGAGCCCTTTTAGCGAAGCCTGCTTTACCAGTTCTTCCGGGGTGAAGATGCCGTCAGAGGCTGCCGTATGGATATGCAGGTCTACAAAATATTGATGGCTGATCATGGATCAAAATACCGGCTGTTTGTTCTTGCCGCCCGATTCTTCGGCCTCGCTCTTGAGGCCCAGGTCGCTGACCACCGTCTCGATCAGCGATTCGTCTATCTGCTGAATGCCGCTCATGGAGCCCTCCAGCAGAGCGTTATCGCAGATGGTGTTTATCAGGCGGGGCTTTCCGTCGGAGTAGAAATGGATGAACTCGTAGGCCGAATCGGTGAACAGTTCGTGCTGGCAGCCCACCACCGCCAGGCGGTACTGGATGTAGCCCCGGGTGGACTCCGAGGTCAGCGGCTCCAGCTTGTGCTTGACCGCTATCCGCTCCCTTAAAGGGGGATCCATGGCCAGGCACTGTTCCAGATCGGGCAGCCCGAACAGCAGAAAGGTTATCAGCATGCTGCCGGATACCTCCATGTTCAGCAGGCCCCGCATCTCCTCCATGATCTCCTTGTTCTTGAGCATGTTGGCTTCGTCGATGATGATCAATGCCTTGCGGCCCTCGTTATAGATCTTCATCAGCTGTTCGTAAAGCTGGCCCACCATCATAGCCTTGGTTTCGGCCGGCTTCTCCACCCCCAACTGCAGGGCGATCTTGGAGATCAGCCAGCCCGGGGTTACTTCGGAGTGAACGATAACCAGCAGGCCGGTCTCGAACTGCTCGTCCGGCAGGATCTCCAGCATTCGCCGGGAGATGGTGGTCTTTCCGGTGCCGATATCGCCCAAAACCACCGCCAGGCCTTTCATCATCTCGGCGGCATGGGACAGCTTGAGGATGGCCTTGGAATGCTGGGGGCTGTCGTAGTAGAATCGGTTGTCGGGCGCGTTGGAGAATGGTTGGTCGGTCATCCCATAAAATTTTAGGTAGTCCATTATATTAACTCCTTGAATAATAATCCGGTTAGACAATAAGTTTAACTGATAAACCATATATTTGCAAGCTTAAAATTAAGCATTTTTAAAGAAAAAGGGGCGGTTTTAAAACCGCCCTGATTTGTTGAAAAACACCCATATTTACGTCCTTTTTCATCAGGCAATGATAATCCGGCAAAAAGACCGGTGGCGGTTGATCAATATACCCTCTCTATCTCCACCCCTTTGTAATAATGTTTTAAAATGCTCTTATAGCTTTTGCCGGCCCGAGCCATCCCAATGGCCCCCCACTGGCACAGGCCCACCCCGTGGCCGAAACCTTTTCCGCTTATAATGATCTTTTCAATATTCCCCTCGAAATTGCGGATATTCTCAAGATCAAACCAGGTGCTGAGCAGGGGCTTGTCCTTCAGCCCGTTGCGCACCGCCGCTTTGGTCAGCACAGTATCTCCGGCGCTGGTCGCAACTGAAAGCGATGCTATTCTGCCGGACCTTCCTCTTCCTATGACCTTTACATCCTTTATGACCGACAGCTTCCCGGGGAAAAGCTTTCCCGCCAGCTCCTCCGCCATGATGGTATCGCTCCATGAATATCTCGGAGAGATGCTGCACCATTTATCCTCCACCGGTTCCAGATAGGGGAAATCTTCATCTTTGGCGTTCCAAACCTCGGAGGGCCGGGCGGTCCTGCCCCCGCAGGTGGAATGAAAATTGGGCGATATCACCCTGCCCCGGAAGGTCAGCACTTTCCCTTTGGTATCATTAACTGCCCGCTTGACGGTGGGCGAAGCCACGTTGTCCAGGTCAAAGCATTGATGCGAGGTTCCGGCCTCGATATCGTAATAGCTCTCCGGCTTGGCGCCGATCCTGGCAAAGGCGTAGCTGCGGGAGATTATGGCCTGGGCCATGGCCGCCTGGGGTGATTTGTCAGCCAGGCCGCCTATCTCGGAGGCCAGCACCCCCGGCAGATATTCCTCCAACGGCATCTCGGCAATCACCAGCAGGCCCTGGTCATTCTCCCGGCGGATCTCGACCGCGCCTTTTACCCGCTTCTGGTTGATGAAATATTCGTCGGCGGACCACAGTCGGATCCGCCCCTCGATGCCTTCGATGGCAGTGCCCCTGTTCGTTTCAGCCGTCAATCCCGAGCCCGAAGGAATAATGCTCCAGCTTTCGCCCGGCAGGATAATGCTGTTGTGGCTCTTATCCCATACCGATATATTGTATGACCCGTAGACCACTGCTTTGGGCTGGCGCCTCTGCAGGGCGATCCTTATCAGTACCTCGCCCTCCGGAGATTTGCGGCTCAGGTAGACCGGGGAACAGCTTAAAACTGCAATGCCGCATAAAAATGTTATGAGATATAATAAATTGCTTTTTTGCAAATTGCTAGTTATCCTTCATTCTCTTTTCGGCCTGAAGCATCACCTCCTGGGCCCTGCAGCGCTCGTTCACCAGCCGGCCGGCGGTATTCTGGTCAAGCGGATAGCTGATGGATTGCTGGGCGGCGCGGTAAGCGCTCTGGTATTTCCCATTCTCCAAAAAGCACTTGGCCAGCTTATAGGAGGCCACCACCTTGTTGTAATTGTTCAGGGCATTCTGGCGTTCCAGCAGGTTCATTAGTTTGCCATAAGCGGCCTCAGCCTCCGGCCATTTTTTCTGCCGCCACAATACCTCCGGCACCGCCCAGTGGAAGAAGGGATTGTTGGGATACTGCTTTTCCAGAGCCCCGCCCAGCTCCAGGGCTTTTTTATCCCTTCCGTAATCGGTGTATATCCACAGCAGGGCGTTCTGCCCCATCACCCGGGAGTAACGCCCCTTCTCGATGGCGGTGATTATCTCCGAGATTCCCTGGTCCCGGTCGTCTCCGATGAAGGGCAGCCACTTTATAAAACCGGTGGCCTTGGTCCGAAAATAGTGATAGGAGCCTATCCCGATGTAGGCGTCATACAGGGAGGGATCGGCCTCCCGGGCCTTTTTGAAATCGGACACCGCTTTCAGGCCGTTCCGGAAGGCCGCCAGGTATTTACCCTGCTTGGCATCCCAGGCCGCGATGTAGGAGAAACTCCCGCCCCTGACAAAATAAGCCCAGGCATCCTTGGGATCATCGTCGAGGGCCAGGTCGCAGAGCATTATGGCGCTGTCCACGGAATTCTTATAATACTTGTGCCAGAAATCGCTTTCATAGGCCGACATCCTGGTCTGGTACAGCCCGGCCTTAAAGAAATACCCGGCCGGGTTCTGCGGATTGTCGCGGATGAAAGAATCGAATATCACCAGGGCGCTGTCGTAATCCCCCTGATAGAGGATCTCCAGCCCCTGATCTATCCGTCCGTCGAATTTTTGGGAGATGCCGGCCCTCAGGTCAGCTGCCATCAATAACAGAGATGCCAGAAATGCGATGGATACGATCGTAATTTTGCTCACAGCAGGTGCCTTCCCAATAATAAGATTCCCGGATCGGATTTGATGACCGTCTTGGCCACATCTATCGGATTTATCTGGGCCGGATCTTTCCCGGCCAGGATATTGACCAGCAGTCTGGCGATCCGGTCCATCTCCTGATCGGACAGCTTCAAAAACACCTCCCGCACCAGATGATGGAATTTAAGGTCCTTCCACGGCCCGCTCCACCATTCCTTGGGGTATTTTTTCAGCAGTGCGAGGTCGTTGGTCTTAAGATATTCGGCGGTCAGCTTTCCGGCCAGCGTGCCCGAGGCCATGGCGATGGCGATGCCCGCACCCGACAGGGGATCGGTCAGCCGGGCGGCATCCCCGGCCAGCAGGACGTTGCCCTTGACCATCGGGTAATCGGAACCCAGGGCCGGCGTGCCGCCCACCATGGCTTCGATCACTTTGGCCCCGGGCAGATTTTTGACGATGAATTCATCCAGGTATTGCACCGGCTTTTTCTCTCCGGCCAATGAAGCCACTATTCCCAGTCCCACGTTGGCCAGGCCGTTGCCCTTGGGAAATATCCACAGATAGCCTCCTGGGGCGATGTTCCGGCCCACCCAGAAGCGGACCATATCCTGAGAACCGCCCACGTTGGACATCAGGTATTGGGCACAGCTGTGAAATTGTTCCGGCTCCAGCCGGGTATCCATCCCGGCCCAAGCGCCGATCAGGGATTCCACTCCGTCAGCCCCGATAACCGCCCGGCATTTTATTTGTTTAGTTTCATTACCTGATCTTAATGTTATTTCCTCAACATTCTCGCCGTTCATTTTGATTGCCACCGCCTCGGTGTTGACCATCACCTCGACCCCGGCGGCTCCGGCCAGCCCGGCCAGGTGGCGGTCGAAGATCTTGCGCTCCAGCACCACCCCCACCTCGGCCCAGGGCACCGCCACTTCGGTCTCGTCCGGGGAATAAAGAATGGCCCCGTTGATGGGCGCCGCCACCCACTTGGGGTCGGGCTTCATGAACAGCCCCAGGCTCCTGAGGCTGGTGGCCTCGGCGCAGCACAGCGGAATGCCGATCTCCCGGTGCTTTTCCACCATCAGGACGGAATGCCCGGCTTGGGCTATCTCTTTGGCAGCCATGGACCCGGCCGGCCCGCCGCCGACCACTATTACGTCGTAAGAATCTGATTTGAACATAGTATCATTATGTTAGCACAGGTGGCTTTGGTATTTCAATAGAGAATATAAAGGCGAGTGATAATAATAGATGTCTCAACCAAACTGCTCCAAAACCATTGACTTTAAAGGTCTACTTAAGGTAATATTCAGTTATGAAAAAACCTTTCCTTACAATATCATCCCTGCTAGTCCTCTGTCTTTCATCCCAGGCCCAGCAGTGGATAAGCTACACCAATTTCAAAAATGTTTCCCAGATGGCCTTCCAGCCGGGAGGCAATATCATCTGGGGAGCCACACCGGGCGGGATATTCTCCTTCTCATCCAGCGATACGGTCTTGATCAAACACTACACCAACGTGGACGGCCTGCCGTATATCGAGGCGTCTTCGGTAACTTTGGATGCCCGTCACAACAAGTGGATCGGCACCCTGGGCGGAGGGCTGACCAGATTGGATTCGGCCGGCAATGCCTGGACAGTGTTCTCCCGGAACGACGGCCTGGCCTCGGACACTGTCCTGTGCGTAGTGGCCAGCGGTCAAAGCATTTTTGCCGGCGGATACGGCTCGCTTTCCTATTATGACGGATACAACTGGTTCTCCCTGCTGGCCCAACAGGGATATAAATTAGGCAATCAGACCCAGGCCCTGGCGGTCCGAAACGATTCGCTGTGGATCGCCACCGACCAGGGTTTATGCATTGTAAAAGTTTCACCCTTGAATTCCATCCGTGATACCAGCAACTGGAAAACTTTCGCCAGCTATGATGGCTTGTCATCGGATATCAGATGCATCCTGCTGACAGATACACTATCCCTGATCGGCACTGCCAACGGTGCGGCCCGGCTGGTTGGCGGAACCTGGCAGAGAATCCCGGGGTTGGGCGACCAAGTTAGAAGCATCGCCCAGATCGGGGATTCCCTGTTCTTTGCCACCAATAACGGGATAAAACTTTGGTATCAGAGCGTCCTGAGCGATATAAGTACCGGACTTTTAAGCAATAATGTGCTTTCATTGTCTATCGATGGGGATCAACGGTTGTGGGCCGGCAGTGCCACCGGCCTCTGCCGTTATGAGGGCGGAAGCTGGAAGGGTTTTGCCTTTGACTGTATGAGAGATAACAATATCAAATATCTGGCGGTGGGCAGCGATGGCGTGATCTGGATCGCCCATCCCCAGATGGGCATAAGTTATAACCGGGACGACATATGGAATTATCTGGACCAGGCCAACACCGGCTGGCCAATAAACCAACCTTCTTTCATCGGAGTAACCACCGATAATAGCCTGTGGGTGGGTACCTGGGGACAGGGCCTTTTCGTAAAAAGACCAGATGACCTTTGGCTTGCTTATTCTTCCCCCAATCCCTTGCCAACCCCATACATTGGCCAGATACTGCCGGTCCCGGGCGGGGTATATTTGATAAATTACGACCTGCCTGACGGAATAGACGCTATCAGTTTTTTCTCGCAACAGGATTCCTCCTGGCGTTCTTTTAATGCCCCTACCAACAAGTTCTACCCCATCAGCATTCTCTTGGACAAAAAGCAGAACCTGTGGATCGGCTCCTATTATAACGGTCTTTATAGAAGAACCCCGGAGGGCGTATGGAGTAACTGGTCTCCAACCAGTGGTCTGGCCAGCAACTACGTGGCCGCCCTATGTCTTGATTCCAGGGGAAACATCTGGATAGGAACCGACAACGGACTGTTTTACTATGACGGAAAAATTTTCCTGCATTACCGGGCCGATAATTCGCCGATCCTCTCCAATAATGTGATCTCGCTTTCTCGTGACAGGTCCGACAACCTCTGGATCGGGACCGATAACGGACTGAATTGCCTGACCTGGGACGGCCAGTGGAAAAATTATTCCCAAGACAACAGCTATGACAATTTCTCGAAACTCATCAGCAATAGCATCATTAAGGTGCTGGCAGTGCCGGGAAGCAGCACCGGGGACGACATATACATCGCCACCGCCAAGGGCTTGAGCCTTTTCAAGTATAATGATGTTGTCCTCCGGGCAGCCCAGCAATCTTATATCGCCCCCAATCCGTTCAACTTGGCAAAAGACAGTTACATCTATTTCAGCAACCTGCCGACCGAGGCCCGGATCGATATCTATACCCTGGACGGCCGTCCCTGCGGCACTTTTTACGGCCCGCCGGCCCCGGCCCATACCCTGACAATCCGGCCGGACATAGGATTCTCCCGTCGCCCCGCCTCCGGCATCTATCTCTGCCGCATACAATCATCCGGACAAAAACCTGTAATCTGCAAATTGGTGATAGTAAGATGAAGTTTCTGACAATCATCGGGGCCCGGCCCCAATTCATCAAGGCCGCCCCGCTTTCCCGGGCCCTCAGGAAAAAGCACCGGGAGATCCTGGTGCACACCGGTCAGCATTACGATTACGGCATGTCCCAGCAGTTTTTTAAAGAGCTGCACATCCCCCGGCCGGATTTTAATCTGGCGGTCGGCTCCGGGCTGCACGGAGCCCAGACCGCCGCTATGCTGAGTAAGCTGGAGCCGGTGGTCATCAGGCAAAAACCCGATGCCATCATAATCTTCGGCGACACCAATTCCACCCTGGCCGGGGCGCTGATCGCTGCCAAGCTGCACATCCCCCTGGCCCATATCGAGGCCGGCATGCGCAGCTTCAACCGCATGATGCCGGAGGAGGTCAACCGGGTGGTGGCCGACCACCTGTCAAATATGCATTTCTGCTCCACCAAAACTGCGGTGGATAATTTGAAAAAAGAGGGGATAAACAGCGGGCTCTACATGGTGGGCGACATCATGTACGATGCCATGAAAGATATTCTCCCAACCAAAGACCAGGCTGCAAAAATACTCAAGAAGCTGTTTTTAGTACCCGGAAATTACTTGTTTGTGACCATCCATCGGGCGGAGAATACCGACAATCCTGATAATCTATCCGCCATAATAGAGGCCCTGATCTCATCCGGGAAAAAGGCGGTCTTCCCGGTCCATCCCCGAACCGAGAAGAAGCTGAAAGAATTATCGCTTTGGAATAAATTGAAAAGATCGGAGAACATTCTTTTGATCCCGCCCCGGGGATATCGGGAGTCGCTGGCCCTGCAGTCAGCCGCCTATGCGGTGATCACCGATTCCGGCGGCATCCAGAAGGAGGCCTACCTGCTTAAGACTCCCTGTTTGACAGTGCGCCACGAGACCGAGTGGGTGGAGACGGTTAAAACCGGATGGAATCAACTGGTGGGGCCGGATAAAAAACGCATTCTAAAAACCCTGGCGGGTTTGAAGCCGCCGTCCGCCCATCCCAATCTTTACGGCCAGGGCCACACCACCCGGCTGATAGTGGGACATCTGGAAAGGCGTTTGGGTAAATGAAACGCCTGCTGGTTTTGAGTTATTACTTCCCGCCCATGGGTATGAGCGGTGTACAGCGGACCCTCAAGTTCGTCAAATATCTGCCGCAGTTCGGATGGCAGCCGGTGGTGCTGACCATCAAACCCCGCGGCAGCTATGGCTACGACCCGGCGTTGCTGGAGGAGATCCCCGACACCGAGATCGTACGCACCTTCTCTTTTGACCCGCTTTATCTATCACCATCAAAACATAGGCCTTCAGCTGTTGCCCGGCGCGGTATGATATCGGGCTTGAACAGATTCTTTATTCCCGACAATAAACTGGGCTGGATCCCCTTCGCAGTAAACCGGGGATTGTCCATTGCAAAAGAGCAGAGCATTGACGCCATCTATTCCACCGCCCCGCCCTTCTCCTCGCATCTGGCCGCCCTGGCCCTGAAACGAAAACTGAACAAACCACTGGTCTGCGACTTCCGCGATGCCTGGACCCAAAACCCCCAGGCGGCATACGCCAGCCCCCTGCACAAAAAGCTCGACTGTTTTTTGGAAAAAAAGGTGCTTAAAAATGCTGACAGGGTCGTGGCCATAAATCAGGAGATCGTTGATTCCTTTGGGAGTATGCATCCAGAGATAAGTTCCGATAAATTCAAGGTTTTGCCCCAGGGGTTCGACCCGGCCGATTTCGAAAGCGTTGCCCCGATAAAACAATCCAAATTCACCATCGTCTATACCGGAACTTTCGTGGAGAAGCGCTCCCCCCAACCTTTGTTGAACGCCCTGAAGATCATCCGCGACTTGCATCCCGAGATTTTCAGCAATATTCAGGTTATCTTCGCCGGCACCTTTCGCCAGCAAGATAAAGATATGGTTCGCTTGGCCGGAATGGAACAGATCGTGGAGTTTAAGGGTTATGTTCCGCATAAAGAGAGCATCGCTCTCCTCAAAAGCGCTGATCTTCTCTGGTTGGTAATACATCCCTCCGAGGGGAACACCGTGGCCACCGGAAAACTTTATGAATACCTGGGGGCCCAAAAACCCATCCTGGCCAGTACTCCCGAAGGCGGGGCTGCCGCGGGGTTGATCAACCGGACAAAAACAGGCAAGGTGTTTTCTTTGTCTGACAGCATATCAGCCAAAGGTTATATCGTGGAACTTTATAATAACAAAGAGATGGGGCCGGGTTTGATTTCTGCTGGCAGCGTCTACACGGCTTCATATGACCGCAGAATTATTGCCAATCACCTTTCGGATGAACTCGACAGATTGGTTGCTAAATGAATAATATTCTTTTCTGGGAATAATGACCAAAACACCGAAAATCTCCATCATCATAGTCACCTGGAACAGCGGTAACGAGATCCTCACCTGCCTGGATTCGGTCTATGCCCAAAACTATGTTTCTTGCGAAGTGATCGTCATCGACAATGCTTCTGAGGATAACACTGTTGATCTAATAAATAATTATGGGAGAAACATTCTCCTTATCTCCAATACCCGCAACCTGGGTTTCGCCCAGGCCACTAATCAGGGGCTGGACAGGGCCGCCGGGAATTATATTCTCCTATTAAATCCCGATACCATTCTCCAGCCAGATTCCTTAAAAATATTGGAATCCTTCATGGACTCCAATCCTACGGTTGGAGCATTGGGCCCCCAATTGCTGAACGCCGACGATACCATCCAGCCCTCCTGTCGGGAGTTTCCCCGGCCGGTTCATTTTATCTGGGAATTCACCGGCCTGGCCAGACTTTTTCCCGGCCATCCAGTTTTCGGCTCCTGGCGAATGGGATATTTTGACCACCAAAGCCAGCGGGAGGTGGACCAGCCGATGGGAGCCTGTTTGTTGGTTCGCAAAGCGACCGTCGATCAGATCGGGCCGATGGACAGCAAAAGATTCCCCATGTTTCTCAATGAGGTGGATTGGTGCTTCAGGCTCAAGCGAGCCGGATGGAAAATATTTTTCCTTCCCCAGTCCAGGCTGACCCACCTGCAGGGGGTCAGCATAAAAAAGGCCCGGCTGGCCATGACCGTTTCCTCCCACCGCAGCCTGGCCGCTTTCTTCGACAAGCACTACCCTGGCAGATTATCAACTTGCCTGGTAAAATCACTGCTGTTGACCACTCTGCCCTTCAGATTGTTGTTTCAGGCATTATCTAAATCCGAAAAACGTAGGTCTAAATAAAATGGGTTTTAATCTTCGTCGCATTTTATCGGACTCCCCTGTATGGAGGCCCCTGGCTTACCGGATGGTTTCAGCGGGACGGCTCGTCCGGAATCCTTTGTACCGGCACCTCTATTCCCGGCGGATAAAAGGGATACAGGAAGAAAGACTGCTCTATCCCCGGACGGTTGCCATAGAAGGCACCAGCGCCTGCAATTCGGCCTGCATCATGTGCGGCCACAAGAATATGAAACGGGCCCAGGGGGTTATGTCGTTGGAGCTGTATAAGAGGGTTTTGGAGCAGCTGCAGGATTGGCCCATCGAGAATCTTCTGCTATCCGGCTTCGGGGAACCACTGCTGGATCCCCATTTGGAAGAACGCATATCCCTGGCAAAATCAAAAGGCTTTGGGAATATCGGCCTGGTCAGTAATGCCTCCTTGCTCTCCCCGGAAAAAGCCGCCCGGCTGATCTCGGCCGGGCTGGACCAGATGCATATCAGCCTTGATGGAGCTTCTCCGGAAACTTACCATAGACTGCGCCCCGGGCTCGATTATAGTAAAGTGGTGGAAAATATCGACCATATCTTGTCGCTTTCACCCCGGCCCAAGATCTATATCCAGGTGGTTACCCTTAGCGATAATGAAAAAGAGATAACAGAACTTCGGCGTTTATGGGAACACAAAGCTGATCGCCTTATTTTCCGGCAGGCCCAGGACTGGGCCGGCCAGGTGCCCCTCCCAGACAGGGAACACAGCCCGCACCTTATGGAGCAGAACTTTTGGCCGCCCTGCCGTTACCTCTGGGACCAACTGAACATCTACTGGGACGGCACAGTGCCGGTCTGCTGCCTGGATTACGAAGCCCGGCAAATGATAGGAAATGTCGAAACAGACAATTTGGCCGGGATCTGGCAGGGAGCTGTTTTGGGCGACCTGCGGCAAAAACATAATGCCGGCCAAAGGGATCAGATATCCCTCTGCCGGCACTGCCGTTATTTTTCGGTCTGGTGGTGAGGCTATCCTCGGAACCTCCCCTTGTTGGTGCCCCGCATCTCCCGGTCCACGTCCCGTTTCTTGATGTCCTCCCGCCGGTCATACTGTTTCTTGCCTTTGGCCAGAGCCAGATCGATCTTCACCTTTCCCTTTTTAAAATACAGCGACAACGGGATCAGAGACAGGTTCTTCTCTTTTTGCTGGGCGGTCAATTTCCGGATCTGCTCCCGGTGGAGCAGCAGCTTTCTGGGGCGGGTGGCCTCCAGATTGTAGCGGTTGCCGTGATCATAGGGTGAAACATGCATATTGAACAGAAACAGCTCCCGGCCCTTAACCATAGCAAAACTATCCTTGAGGTTGGCCTGTCCCTGGCGGATGGACTTGACCTCGGTGCCCCGCAGAACGATCCCGGTTTCCAGCCGGTCGATTATCTCGTAATCATACCGGGCCTTTTTATTTAATATGCTTTCAATCATTATATAATCTTGACAGTGGCGCGTATTTTATATTATAATAACACTTTATGGTTAGGCCGTGGTGGCGGAACTGTAGACGCGCTAGGCTCAGAACTTAGTGTTCGCAAGGACATGGGGGTTCGACTCCCCCCCTCGGCACCATTTTACCGGCATTTTTAAGCCGCAAACTTAGGTTTGCGGCTTTTTCTATGCTGGCGGCGGTTCCTCTTCGGCCAGGGCTTCTCCGGCCATATATTCATCTATCAGCACCCTGGCTTTTTCATATTGGTGCTCCAAAACCATCACCCGGCCCCAGCGGGGAAACAGCATCATGGCCACCCCGTCATACATGGGGATCTGCTCCGATTTAATGACGGCCCGAATGCCGCTGTCATTCAAAAAGGACGACAGGGCCAGAGCTGACATCTGGTCCGGAGCATCGCAAACCGCCACCAGGTCCGAATTGACCTCCTCCTGATTGTCGGCCTCAGGCGGCAGGGTTTCCGCCAGGTCGGATCCGCAATCAGAACAGCTCTTGAACCCTTGGCGGTATTCAGTCCGGCAATTGGGGCAGAAAGGCGTCATGGCATTATATACCTTGCAATTATTTATCGGCTAATTTGACCCGGTTCTTTCCCGATTCCTTGACCTGGTACATGGCCTGGTCGGCCTTGGAGAACAGCTCGTCGGCGCTTCCGGCCTGTTCCGGGTAGTTGGCAATGCCGATGCTGGCCGTTATCCGGCACGACAGTTTGTGATCGGTCAGAAACGGCTCGGCCTCGATCTTTTTTCTGATGCTCTCGGCCAGCTCCATGGCCTGCCGGGAGTTCTTATCGGGCAGAATGATCACGTACTCGTCGCCGCCGTAGCGCGAGGCCATATCCGGCGGGTTGACCTCCCCGGCTATCCTGTCGGCCACCTCCTTCAGGGCGTGCCCGCCCATCAGATGGCCGTAAGTATCGTCCACCTCCTTCAAGTGATCCAGGTCGATGAATATCAGGGACAGCGGCTTTTCTTTTTTGACCGCCTCGTCCAAGGCCTTCTTCAGGAACATGTCGCAGTGCCGGGAATTGAACAGTCCGGTCAGGTCGTCGGTGATGGCCAGCCTCCGGGCCTTCTCGTACAGCCGGGCGTTCTCTATGGCTATGGCGGCATGATCGGTCAGGGTTTGCAGCAGATCCAGATCCTTCTGGTCAAAAGAAGCGTCGCCCAGCTTATTTATTATCTCCACCACTCCGATCAGCCGGCCCCGCGACACCAGGGGAGTGGCGATGATGGATCTGGTGCGGAACCCTGTCTTCTGGTCCAGCCCCTTGAAGAA
The DNA here is from genome assembly GCA_018821925.1 of Candidatus Edwardsbacteria bacterium. Taxonomy (NCBI): domain Bacteria; phylum Candidatus Edwardsiibacteriota; species Candidatus Edwardsiibacteriota bacterium. The sequence continues at coordinate 10,246 of JAHJLF010000057.1, read as the reverse complement.
ACGCTGATCCTGGGCGGTATCCGGCACGATCACCGGCCGTTGGTTCTGAGCCACCCAGCCGGCCACCCCCTGTCCCATGCCCAGCCTCATCTCCTTCACCTGCTGCCCCTTCTCCCCGGTGGCCACCTCGAACACCAGCTCGTTGGTCTTCTCATCCAGCATCAAAATGGACCAGGCCTCGGCCTTGATAAGCTCTTTGACCTTGCCCATCACAATATCCAGCACCTCTTTGAGATTGAGGGTGGAGTTGAGCGTTTTGGCTATGGTATTGAAGGTGGACAGTTCCCGGATCCGCTGTTTGAGGTCCCCCAGCAGCTGGCGATTCTCGTTCTGGAGGCGCCGCCTTTCCAGGCCCCGTTCCACCGCCAGCAGCAGTTCCTCGTGCCCGAACGGTTTGTTGATATAGTCGTATAGCCCGCTCCGGAGTTGCTCTCTGTCGTCCTTGTCAACCTTCTTGGATATCGAAAGCACCACCGGGATATCGGGGTTGGCCTGTCTTAAATGCTTAAGCAGATGGAGGTTCTTCCGGCTGGCCAGCTCGGCATCCATCAGGATCAGGTCGATGTTGCGGCCCCGGATGATGTTCACCACTTCCTTTTCGTCGGAGGCCAGCACCGACTGGTGGTGATGGCCGCTCAGGACATGAATCAGGGTCAGGGCAAAGAGCCGGTCCTGGTCAACGATCAGTATCTCCGCCATGGTTACTTACCCCCCTTCTCCTGGGGTTGAATTTCGTATACGAATTTTATCTCGGTCTTGGTCTGGGGATCCATGAACCTGCCGTCATCCTGCATGGCTGCCTCCTTGTCCCCGGCCTCCATCCGCAGGCTGGCCTCCTTTGATGTATTCGACAGCCCCACGATCTGATAGCCGGTTCTTTTTACCGAATAGTTCCTTCCCGGGATGTAATAACTGCCGTCATCGGTAACAGAATCGCATATTTTGAGGCTCTCCCTGAGCTTGCTTTCCCAGTCGTCACTCCCGGTGGTCTTGGTCTTCCATAATTGCTCTTGGTATAAAGAGGTGAACCTCTCGGTGTTGAGCATCATATTGGCAAAAGAAACGTGATCCAGCAGGATCACCGAGCGGCTGGGGTCCTTGCCAGTGGCATACAGACTGGCATTATTGACCGCCGCCCCGCACAGATCGGTATCGCCGAACGAATTGAGCGACAGGTTGATCTCTTTGCCGGAGGAGCCTGAGGATATCCCCACCCCTATCCGGAACAGCGATTTGAAAGCCGGCGGCAGGACCGCATAGTTTATCCCTTCGTAAAGGATCTCCCTTTCCTTGGCGTCCCGGAACCAGTCCCGGTAATTGCTGAAATTCTCCTTGATGAATTTCTCGGCCATATTAAGCATCTCTGCGGCGCAGTCCACCGCCTGTTTGGTGGACTCGGTGGCCGGCAGGATGTTCAACTCCGTTCCCGAGCTGATGGAATGCCTCAGTTTGAGACCCTTGCCGGTGAAGACCTCCTTGTAGCATTTTTCGTAAGTCTCATGGGCGTTGTCCCCGAACCAGGCCAATCCGCCGTCCCCGGTGTCCTTGACGATAAACCCGCCATGCTGCCTGATGACCTGGGCGATCATATAGCCCAGCTTGTTCTTGATCTCCCTTTCCTTGTCGGCATTCATCAGTTTGGAGCTCATGAAACTGGAGCCCCGGATGTCATAGACCATCACCGTGACCACCCGGGAGAAATGTTTGTATACCCTTTCCCGCACCTCGCTGTCGTTTTTCAGGGCGGCCGAGGACTGGGGCAGGACCGCCCCCTGGGCCACAAAAGAATAGCACCGATTATACCTTTTAAGCCTTTCCGAAAGATAGAAGACCTCGTCGCATAATTCCTGTTGTCTCAAAACAGGAGGATCTTTCACCATCAAAGGCGGCCACAGCTTGACCAGCGAGGCCAGCCGGCGGTAATTCATGATCGGCTCGGCCACCTCTTTAAGGAACTTACGGTAGTTCTCTATCAGCAGCTCCACATGGAAGGCCCGGTTCCCTCCCTGGTCCTCAATCAATCCGGATATGGCCCTTCCGTCGGCCTGGGCCTGCTCCATTTCGAACAGAACGGCCGCCGCATGAGAATCGTTGGGATTGCGCCTGGCCGCCTCCCGATCCAGGGTTTTTACCTTGGTGTTGGATTGCTCCAGCCCCTGACGGATCATCTCCACCAGGATTTTGGCCAGGTTCTTGGTAAGCCCCTCCCAGTCGTGTTTTATTGATTTGTCAAGATTGTTGAAAAATCCCAAATGCTTCAGGAGATCGGTGTAGATCTCGGTAGACTGAGAGGTAAGCATTGAGGTCAGGTCCTTCAGGGGCATCCGTTGCAGTGATTGGCATTTTTCGATGGATGTCTGGAGGGTTTTTTCCTTGCGTTCCAGGTCCTGTAGGTACCACAATTGGCCGGTAAGATTTCTCTGGAACTGCATCAGCGAATCGGTGACCTTGGCCGAAAGGTTAAGCAGGTTCTCGGAATAGAGCTTGGCATCCACCACCTTGGACATGTCGCTGTTGTTCAGCATCACCAGTTCCTGGGTCTGCTTTTTGACCCGGCTGGTGTATTTCTGAAGGTCGACTAGCTCCTGGTTGAGCTTGACCTCCAGTTCGGAGGCTCTTTTAATAATGACCTTCTGGATCTCCCGGGCGGCTACCTCGGTGATCTGGGACAGGCTGCCGGAGATCATATTTGTTATCTCTTCGGGTTTGGCAAAGTTGCTGCTGCCTAGCTTCTCCCAAAGCGCCTCTTCATTGGCTTTCAATTGCTCTGTGTACAGCAGGTGGAATAGCTCCGAGACCATCCACTGGGAAAGATTAAGCTCCCTGAGCAGCGGGGCAAAATTTCTGGCCTGGGGATTTTCTAAGTCGAAGGTTACGTTCCATCCGTGATCCAGCAGTTTTTCAAAAAGCTCGGTGTCGATGGAGTGCTTCTGCAGCACCGTATCCCTGATTGGGCGAAGCAGGGCGGTCAGCTCCAGATTGAATCTCCGCATCACCTGCGACTCCTTGCTTTTGACCGCCTCCGGCTGCTGTTCCCACCATAATATCGAAGCCTCGGACATCAGCTGGCGGTAGGCCAGCTCGAATATCAGGGCCAGCTCCGGCCGGGCCGAAGTGAAGTTGAGGTAGATCTCCTCCACCGTACCGTAGTAGATGTTCCTCCCGAAATCGCGCCACCGGTCCCAGGCCCTTTCGTTGGGCTGCCCGTCGGCATCGTAAAGGCAGCATTCCAACAGCATCTGGGCCGCCTGCCCGTGAAACTCCCTAGTGCCCTGGGGAAGCTCCACATAGACCAGCCCCGGGTTCTTGGCCTCCCCGAACACCGAAAGGATCTCGCCGCTCAGCCTTCGCTCCTTGAGGAACTGGGATACCAGGCTTATCTTCTCCCGGGCCTGTTCCGGCTGCCCCAGCGTTTCATCGGTCCTGGAGATGTAGCGGCTGCTGGTCTTGATGATCTTCTCAAATTCCGATATTTTGAAGTTCCCGTTATCCATCAGATGATCTTCTCCCAGCCGGCCAATATCTGTTTAATGTCCGAGGTTAATCTCATCACCACCGCCTCCATATATTTCTTGGCCCGGACGGTATTGAATACCGGATAGCCCTTCCCCGGCTGGTTCAATATCATGCTCCGGTAGAAAGGATGCATGCTGATGCCTTGGAAACGATGCCCGGCCTCCTCCCGGCGGTAGTCTGATTTTGAGACCAACGAGGGGTCTATGGCCATCAGGGCCGCCAGCTCGTCCGCCCCGGCATGGCCGGAGCCGTCGAAATATTTGGCCGACGCCTCTTCGGCCGCCATCCACCAGTTGATCACCAGGCACCCGGCCTTCTTCTCCTTCCACAGTCCGGCCCCCAGATCGTCCAGACTGTCGATGTTTCCGCCATGGCCGTTGAGCACGATGATCTTTTTGAAACCGGCGTCGGCCAGGCTGAAAGCCACCTCCCTGACATAGGCCTTGAGGGTCTGGGGGCTGACGGTCAGCGACCCCGGGAAGCCGATCAGGGAATTGGTAACGCCGTAGTTGATGGCCGGGGCCACCATGGCGTTAAGCGACCGGGAAAGCCGCTCGGCCAAGTAGCCGGGGATTATGGCATCGGTGCCCAAGGCCCCGGGCCCGTGGGCCTCGATGGTCCCCACCGGCAGCAGAACGATGTCGGTCTTTTCGGGCACCATCTTTTTGAACTGCTTCCAGTTCAGTTTTTCCAATCGGTATTCCATGGCTGGTTCCTTGATATCATATAATAAATATTAATCATCAGTCTAATTTTTAATTATGTCAGAAACCAAGCCCTTTTGCAACATTTTTTTAAACAAATGACCCTTTATTTCTCCGGCGGATAAACGGGCTGGCCAGCAGCATCCCGGTAAAGAAACCCCCGATATGGGCGAACCAGGCGATCCCTCCGGACTGCTCGCCCGGCAGGGGCAGGCTGATCAGCCCGAACAACAGTTGCAGCACTATCCAGAACCCCAACACCAGCACGGCCGGGACCTTAATTATTCGGATGAATATTCCGATGGGGATCACCGTCAGCACCCTGGCCCTGGGATACAGTAGCAGATAGGCCCCCAGCACCCCGGCTACCGCCCCGGAGGCCCCCACGGTGGGGATGATCGAATGGGGATTGAACAATATATGCCCCCAGGCAGCGGCTATGCCGCACAGCAGATAAAAGAGCAGATACCGGAAGTGCCCCAAAGCATCCTCCACGTTGTCGCCGAAGATGAAAAGGTACAGCATATTGCCGATGATATGCTCCCAGCCGCCGTGGATAAACATGGATGAAAAGATGTTTCCCCAGCCTCCGAACCCCTGGTTCATCAGGTTGGCCGGGATCATCCCGAAGCGCTGGATGAATTGCGAAACCTCGTGACCCAAGCCGACCTCATAGAAAAACACCAGGCCGTTCAAAGCGATCAGGATGGTGTTGACCACCGGAAAACGGGATGATGGTATGTCATCCTTTAGGGGTATCATCGGTTGCCTTTCATGTTCAGCTTAAGCCGGAGCGCCGCCGCCAGTACCATTCCCCGGCCAGCAGAAGGGCCATGATCAGCAGAAACAGCCAGGGGGCCTGGGTCTTTTCTCCCGCCGCCGGTTGCGGTTTGACCTGATCCAGCCAGTCATTATTGCCGGCCAAAGAATCTATATCCCAATATCTGCCCTGGGTAACCCGGGATATCTCCCTTAACAACTCCCGGTTCTGGAAACGCTCCTTTTCCTGATAAGTGAAGGGCTCCACCCAGAACCTGCCGGAAAGTTCGGTTAGTTTTTTGCCGTCAGATGAAAGGAGCGATTCATAACTGTACTCGCCCGGCGGCATGGTCCCGGCATCGAATATATAGCGCCCCGATCCCCAATGTGACATTCTCCGTTTTTGCCGAACACCATTTCTCCCTCTGATCTCAACTGACCACTCCAGGCCCTGGGCCCGGCTGTTTTCCGCCGGCATGGTTCCCTGGAAAATGATCTTTTCGTTGGGATAATAAAAGCTTCGATCGGTGGATAGGGTTATGTTCTGATCCTCCATCCCGGCCAGCCAGTGAAAGCTCCCGGTGATCAACGCGGAATAGATCAGGCTGTCTCCCAGTATCCCCTGGGCGGTCATTTTCCATGGCCACAGTGATGATGCCGTTATCTGCATTACGCGTCCCCGGCCGAAATAGCGACGGCCCAAAAAGGGGATGTTCTCTTTCTTATTTTCAATACTTCCCAATAGTACCGCATCGGTAGCTAACTGTTTGACTTTCCCCCTTATGTTCAATGGAGGATATTTTACAATCCGTTTAGCGATCTGTTCGGTCATGGACTGATCGAACATGGCGGAAGTCAAGAAATATTTCGTCAGCGAAATCGTTCCTTCGGTGCTTCCGCTATTGGACGAAGGCATTATAGGTGCAATAGCATACAGTTGGCGGCTGCGAAACGCCCAGAGCCAATCCAGACCCATTATCAAAAGTCCGCACCCTCCATTCTGCACCCGGGCGGCGATATCGCCCTCCAAGCCGCTGTCCAATATGTTTCCTTTGATGTCCTGCAGAATGATCACATCGGCGGTTTTTATTTTATCACCCAGATACTGCTGGTTTTGCTCTTGGTTGCCAATGCCTGCCCAGCTGTTATTTTTCCAAAGATAGGGATCTATTTCGATATTTTTGGCATTGGCCGCCGCCTGAAGCATGAACCGCAGGTCCCATCCCGGATTGCCTGACAAGTAGAGAACAGTAATCCGGTCTTTTTTTACGTTTATTACCACATTTTTTCGGTCGATGGTATCGCCCCCGGACAGCATATTCACCGTATAACGACTTAGTCCCAAAGCAGAAGTAGTCGCCTCCAGAGTGATTGTTTTTTTACCGGAAGAGTATTCCGCCTGTTGCAGGGTTCTTCCCCGGTTATCGATTAAGACTATCTTTCCCTTGTCCTTGACATTGTCCAGCTGCAGCTCTATTGAAGCTTTTTGCCCCGGTGAGATCTCCTCTGGTGAATTTATCCGGGAGATCGAGGGATATTGATTATCAGCCTCCGGGCCGATGCCAATGGTGTATATCGGAACATCCCCGCCGGAGAACTCGACCGGCGGGTTTCCTGCCGCGTTATGATTGCCGTCCGAGAAAAGCACCACCGCTTTCGGCTTTAAGGAAACAGCCGCGTTGATCATCTTTATCAAATCGGTATTGTCGGAATGCTCAACCGGCGTGCCAGGCTCGGCCTCACTCAAGCCGTTCTTGTCATAAATATATATTTTTATACTCTGTTGGGAGGGTATTTTTCCCAGAAGGTCCATCGCCCTGTCAAAACGACTGGTCGGCCCGCCGTCACGTTGGGCCATGCTTCTGCTGGCATCCACTACCAGGGCTATGTTGTTTTCTTGCTTGGTAAAAATATTCAGGCCAAGCGGAACTCCCCAAAGCACCAAGGCAAATAAAATGATTGCCACAGACCGTAGTCCGGCAAATGCCACCCATTGCTTAAAGCCGATCCGATTCTTTTCGCTTATCAGCGACCAAAAGGACAGGGCCGTTATGAGGATTATCAGGATTAATTTCATGAAAGGATTATACTTATTATGCGCCGATGATGTCAATAAAAGAAAACGCCGGGAAAGGTAAAAGCCGTTCTGTGCTATCGACAGAACGGCTTGAAATGAATCTAACTTGGTGGGAAATTATTTAGACCTGGGCCGGGGCCGGGGCCGGAGTATCTTTGCCCGGAGTATCCTTGCCCCAGGCCAAAATGGCGATTATCACGATATTGGCGATCGGTATCAGCAACAGCAGGCTCCACCAGCCGGGCTTGCCCAACCTCTCGGCGATCTTCCACCAGATGTAGATCATGGCCACCATCATCACAATTGCACCCAGTACTGGAATGATGGCCAGCAGTATTGATAATGTCCACCACCAGGGCAATTTGGCTATCTGAGTCATCAGATACACATTGCCGATGGGAATGAAGCCCAGCCAGCCGTTGGGAGTGTTGGTCTTTTTGGCAATAGCCATCAAGGCAAAGGCTGAGAACAGGTAGGCGGCCAGTCCCACGAACATCCAGACCACGCCCATCGCCGCCAGCAACCCGGTGCCGATTTGATCTTCCATCTTCATACCTCCAGTTATGTTTTGGGAATATTTACCTTTGAACTATACTACGATGCATTATAAAAAGCAAGCAGAAAAATCATTTTCTTGCATGGTGCGGCAGGTCAAAGGGGATATCCAGGGACAATTCCACAAATCCCCGGTATTCACCATCCTTGAACCAGGGGCTTTGGTGGATCAGTTTTTTCACCCCGTTCTTCTCGATGGTGTAGATATTGGTGCTTTGTTCATTCATCATCGTCTTTAGCTTGGCCCTGGCCGGTTCGGGATGGCAGTCCAAAAGGTTCTGACCTATCAGGTCCCTTCCGCCGTATTTGGCAAAAGTGCCAACGGCCTTATCGTTCATGTAAAGGATGATGCCATCCCGGTCGCAGACCGTTACCGCCCCGCAGAATTGTTTAAAATAATCGAAATTATTCATTATTTCAGTATGAATAGATTAATTTTAGATAGTGATCCTGATCTTCTTTGATTCTTTTGAAATTTGGAATAAACGCATATTCCATTTTAATATTTTCATTTATTTTATAAGTTGTGCCAAAGACATAGCTCGAATATTGATCGTAAACTGTTGTATACAGTTTTGGCACAAAATCTTTTCCGGCATTTAATCCGCCCCTGATAGTGATAAATGGTGTGATCTCGGTTTCTACGCCACAGCACCACCAACCATGCAAATTTGTATTGCTGTAGGCGGTATTGTAATGTGAAATAAAATAAGGTTTATATTGATATATATTTAGATCCAAATTTATCCCGGCCGAAGCTATGGTATTAATGGGCTTTATCCTGATTTGAATGCTGGGTTGAAGACCAAAGTCATGCTCCCTCCGCTCGTAACCACTTTGATATTCATCATGTCGTTCATAAGCATAACTGGAAGCTAAGGCGGTAAGAAAACAATCCTTCCATTTATGGAACCAGTTAAAGGATAAATTATCAGAATTATACGCTGTTAAGGTTGTTTCACTGTCCCGGCATTGTCTGTTAAAGTATCTTCTATTATAGACCACCGAATAATTATTCGATTTGCTGCCGAAATATGCACCGATTATAACCTGGCTTTTTAATTTATTACCATAGCTGTTTCCTGCATTTAGATTATTATCATATCCAACGCCAATATTAAAATTTTTCAGTTTCTGTGCAAGCCTTAAATTGATAATCCCATAATTATTAGGGACATCCGGGCAGTTAATATCTAACCCGGCCATGATGCCAATATATGGGCCTTTCACTGTAACCGGCATTAACAGACCCAGGGTGGGATTATATGTTTCATAATTATAGTTTGTATCAGTATATATTGTTGTATCCATAAAAGTATGTGCTGTGCCATATGTCCCTTTGTCAAATCTTGCGCCAATACCGGCGATAACATAGCTTCGCTCAATGTTGGGCAATAAGGCCGGATTATAGAATGCTTCAAATTCAACGTCCTGAACGACATTGTTCCATCCCCCCATCCCTGCAATGCGAACATCGGTGGCCAGTAGTGATGAAGTATTTAGAACCAATAATAACACACCGGTAATTTTATTCATAATGTTCTGAACGTCTATTGTTTTTACATAAATAGCCGCCCTCATAAAGAGGGCGGCTATTATCTTTTATTCCTCGGTTACTTCTTCAACAATTCCGTTATCGGTTCCGTTCTCCTCGTCATCCTTGGCTGCCAGACGGGCCACATCCACCACCTTGTCCTTGCCGTCCAGATTGATCAGGCGCACCCCCTGGGTGGCCCGGCCCATCACCCTGACGTTTTTAAGAGTCAGTCTTATTACCTGGCCCTCGGTCGAGATGATCATCAGCTCGTCGCTGTCCACCACCTCCTTGACCGCCACCAGTTCGCCGGTCTTGTCGGTGAGCTTCATGCTGATGACCCCCTTGCCGCCCCGCCGGGTCACCCGGTAATCGGCGATATCGCTGCGTTTGCCGTAGCCCCGGTCGCAGATGGTCAGTAGGCTGCCCTCCCGCTTGACCACCACCATCCCGATCACGTAATCCTTCTTCTCCAGAGTGATGCCCCTGACCCCGCCGGCGGTCCGGCCCATGGAGCGAACGTCCGACTCATGGAAGCGGCAGGCCTGCCCCTGGCGGGTGACCAGGATGACGTCCTCGGTCCCGTCGGTCAGCTTGGCCTCTATCAGATAATCCTTGTCGTCCACCGAGGCGGCGATGATGCCGGCCTTGCGGGGATTGGAAAATACCGACAGGGCGGTCTTTTTGATTACCCCGCTGCTGGTGGCCATCACCACGAAATGCTGGTCGTCGAATTCCTTGACCGCGATATAAGCGGCGATCTTCTCGTCGGCCTTTAATTCCAGAATGTTGCTGATCTGCCGGCCCTTGGTGGCCCGGCCTCCCTCGGGAACCTCGTATACCTTCAGCCAGTAACAACGGCCCTTGTCGGTGAAGAACAGGATGTAATGGTGGGTGGAGGCGATGAACATCCCCTCCACGAAATCCTCGTCCTTGGTCTTCATGCCGGTCACCCCCTTGCCGCCCCGGCCCTGCCGCTTGTAGGCCGTCGCCGAAAGGCGTTTGATATACCCGGCATGGCTGATGGTAATAACCATCTCCTCATCGACTATCAGGTCCTCGATGGAGAATTTCTCCTCGGCGGCGGTGTAGATCTCGGTG
>JAHJLF010000056.1 GCA_018821925.1 Candidatus Edwardsbacteria bacterium | reverse complement strand
TGCGGATGGCGCTGTTGGGAGTGGCCGCTTCCAACTGGGTGATCTCGAAGGCGTTGAAAACAGTCCTGGTTTGATAGCCGCCCCACACCCCGTTGCCCGGCGTGCCCATATTGGCGGTGGATTGCCACTTGACCCCGCAGCTATCCAAGGCCAGCGGGAAATCCCAGACGGCGCTGCCGGTCCCGGCCGCGCCGGAATAACCCGGCGCCCATTGAGAGTTTATAATGCCGTCGCCGCAGGCGCCCTCTCTCCAGCTGGTGTGGCTGACCCCTGCGGTATAGGCGCCTGAGATGGGATCCCCGGTTATACCGTAAACAGTAAGAGCGTTGTTTTCAATTACAATATCGCTCTTGTAGACGAAGTGCAGGTAGTTGCGGCAGAATATGGTGTCGGCCTGCAGGTCGGGCCCGATTGCCTGGTTCTCCCAGGTGTCCCAGCCGATGTCGTTGCCGGTAACCGCGAAGCGGGATCCGGCATTGTGGTAGGCGATCAGGGTATCGCGCTGGGCCGGGGTAAAGGCCGGATAGGTCCCGCCCTGAGAGCCGTCCTGGGCCACCTGAATGAACACCGCCTTGTATTTTTTAAGTTGGGCGGTGGTAACCGCGCCCTGCAGCTGGCTGGACCACCAGTCGTAGGTCCAACCGCCCTGTGTCAGGGCCGAGGTCAGATAATCGGCATGAATGAACGAGTTGGCAAAACCGTTATCGTCCCACATCCAGACCAGCACGTCGCTCTGGCCGCTGCCGCCGCCGGTGCTGAACATATAGTGGCGCCCGCCGTTGTCGTCCCGTATGGTATTGCCGCTGGCATCCTTGGACTCCACATCGTAATAGTATATCTGGTTGGCGGCCAGCCCGGCCAGTTTAACGGTGTTGTTGATCATCAGGGGTGTATCCACTCCGGCGGTGCTGCCCAGGGCGGTGGTGAGACCATAATAGACCCGGCTGGTGGTATTCTGCGAGGTGTTCCACATGATCAGCTTCATGCTCCCCACCGGGGGCTGGGTGTCGCCGGCCCGGACATTGGTGATGGTAAAGGAGCCGCCGTTGATGCTGGCGAAGGCGGTATCGGTTGCGCCGGCCGGTATATTATCAACATATACCACCCTGACGGAATCGAGGTAGTCCACGCTCAGACGGCCGTCGCCGTTTACCGGGTTGCCGTTATACAGGGCGATCTTGCCCCGGAACAGCCCGTCGCCCACCTTGACGCAGGAGACGTTCTCCGGAGTGGTCTCCACCAACTTGGCGTAAACAGCCACATTGTTGGAAGCCAGGGTATTGTTGGGATCGAGTATCTCTATGCGCAGGGTGTCGCCCACTCCCCCGCCGATCGGGGTATCGTAGGTATTTTTATCCAGATAAACCTTGCCCATGGCCGGGAGGACGGTTCTATAGGTGATCACCAGGGCAAAGGGCTGCGGCCCCATGGCCACGTTCTTGCCGGTAACCCTTATCCTCCAGATTCCGGTCGGCGGGGCAACCACCTTGATGCCCTCTATATTGTCAACGTCATCGTTGTCAGTGGCGGTGGTGACCGATTGCCGGGGCAGGACGGAACCGTAGCGGTTGCCGCGGTAGCGGGCAGCCGCGGGATTGTAGGCATCCAGATCCAGGTCGTTCACCAGGGCCTTGGCGGAGGTGGTGCTGCCGGGATAGTCGGTCCAGGTCAGGGCTATCTTAAGCCCGCTGGCTCCGGCCGGTATGTTCACCAGGTATTCCACGGCCTCGCCGGTATTGACCCCGGTCCGGTTGTCGTTGACCAGCAATTTTACCTGGTTGCCCGACAGGTACAGGGCGGTGTCCAGGTTGACCCTCCCCCAGCCGAACAGGGAGTCCGGCACGAAGCTGCCGCACCAGCTGGTGGTGCTGTCTCCGCTGATGGCCAGGGTGGCCTTCATTAAGGCGCCCGAGGGGGTAAAGCCGTTGGCGGCTATCTTGGTGCCGGTGGGATACCAGCCCTCGGTAAAATACTGGCGGACCAGTGCGGTGGCCCCGGCCACAATGGGGCAGGACATGGAGGTGCCGCTCATGGAGCGGGTGCCGGCCCCGTCGCCGTCGGCCGATATGATATTCACACCCGGGGCGCAGACTACGGGACTGAGCCTTCCGTCCAGCAATCTTCCCCAGCTGGAGAAGGTGGCCTTGGTATTGGCCCCGCCCACGCCCAGGGCTCCGGCTGTCGCAAGGGCGCCCACATTCACCGAGTTCTTAGCGGTGGCCGGCGAGCCGGCCTTGGACAGGGGCACTGCCTCGAGTCCGCTGTTGCCGTTGGAAAATATCCACAGATAATCCTTGTGGCTCCACATGAACTGGTCGGATTCCATGGAGCTGCTGCTGTATGTTCCGCCGTCATCACTGCCCCAGGAGTTGGACGAAATGCAGGCCCTCTGATTGATGTATTTATAGGTGCTGTCCCAGCCCCAGGAGCCCACCCGGTTGAGGTCCCAGGTGCCGTAAACCGAGCCGGAGTCTCCGCCGCCGTCTATGAATACCAGTTTGGCGTGCTTGGCCATTCCTTCATAGATGCCGGTTAAAATTGAGCTGTCGTTGCCGGCGTTGCTGCCGGTGGTATGGGTGCCGTGGTAGGAATTGGCCGATTCATCCCCCCACTTGGACATGGTGCCCGCGGCCCAGCCCAGATCGATCTCGTCTTCCCGGGCGCCCGGCTGCTGGCCCACCACCTTGCGGTGGGTGTTGTCCCAGTACCAGGTTGACTTGCGGTTGGAGGAATGCTGCATATATTCGTTGGCCTCGGCGCAGCCGGTGTCCAAGTTCTGGATTAACTGGCCCTCTCCGCTGATGCCCAAAGCCCAGAAAGGCCTGGCATTGGCGGTAAGGGTGCCATTTTGAATATTAACCTCGCTGACGGCATTGTGTATCTTGAACACCGGCATGGGCTCCATCCAGGATACCCCCTTCAGGTTGGCCAGGGCGCTCATCTTGTCTAAGCTGATGTCAACGAAGATCTTCTTATTGAACTTGCCGGCTTCCCACTCAAAGGTTGATTTGTAGAATATCTTGTGGCCGACGATAGCCTCGATCTGCTTTATCGCTCCGCTGATATCCTCCGGGCTGAACAGGGTGATGGATGCCCGGATCTTTCCGCCCTTGGCGTTGGAAGCCAGCCGGGGGGATATTTTGTAGGCCGGCTGGAACAGTCCGGTCCATTTGACCTCGCTTTTGGAGGCCCGGATATTTTTATCGATGGTCTGGTTCATCCGGACCACAAAGGCGTAGTTGGGCAGGTAGAACATCACCTCGGCCCCGGCCTTCTCCAGGCCCTTGCGCCAGGCTTCCTGCACCGGTCCGTTGAACTGGACGATGTAATAGGCCGGCTCGTCGCCCTTGGGGGCGTCGTATTTCAGGTCGGCCGGAAGCTTGGGCTCACCCTCGCTGGTGTTGATCTTGTAGCCGTTGGAGAACTCTATGACGCCGGCATTGGCGTAGGGCTGAACCCCTACCGCTATTTTATTTTCGCCGATGAATTTCGGAAGGCCGTCATCAGCTTTAGCCTGGTCTGCCACTTGGGGCTTGGCAATATTTTGCTGTGAGGTTTTACTCGGGCTAAAATCCGCCTTGTAGGCCGCCACATCCGTTAGGCCTACCAGGGAGATAGTTACCAGAGCCGCCACCAGCACCAAGCCGGTTAACCATACGCTAGTTTTTCTAGCCATGTTTTTACTCCTTTTATTTATTTATTTGATTTTTTACGATATTACTGGACTTTGGCAAATATCGCTTTTTACCAGAAAGAGGATGTTTAGTCATTCCTGCAAAAGCAGGAATCCAGGTTCTTTATGGATTCCCGCCTGCGCGGGAATGACACGCTTGCACGCCACCTCTTTCATCGGTGTAAACTCCGCACTTCAGCGTGCAGACACAAAAGGATAGCAAGTTTGATAAAAAACATGCCAAAGTTTACAATATCACAATAAGATATATATGCAATTTATATGCCGATATGTTATATGATCCACTAATTTAACTTACTGTTATTTAATGTGTTACAAAATATTTTTCATACAAATATAATCTCATATCCAAATTATATATATATTAGCGCAAATTTTACATCTTAAATATATACTTTTTGTAACTTATTGTTTTTACTGTGGTTAGTAATATGTATTTCTTGCGTAAAAAGTCTTGCCTATGAAAAAATGGCAGGGCTTTCACCCTGCCATTTTAATGGGTTTTTACGCTATCTTACCTTTACCATTTTCTTGGTCAAGCTCTGGTTCCCGGTGGTCAAGCGGTAGAGGTAGACTCCGTTGGATACTTTCCTTCCGCTGTTATCCCGCCCATTCCAGGAAACTTCGTGCATCCCGGCGGCCTGCTCCCCGTCGCACAGAGTGGCAATCTCCTGCCCCACTATGTTGTAGACCTTTAAAGCTACCCGAGAGGCAGTGGGCAGAGCATAGGAGATCGAGGTATTGCTGGTGAAGGGATTGGGTCTGGCCTGGTTCAATATGGTTGTTTTGCCGTATACCAGCGCCTCCGGTTCCCCTTCCACCTTATAGAAGGCCGGGATGCCGAACCACCTTAGGGACCGGGCGATGAACTCGGTGCGGGACAGCTTTCCAGCGCTGATAGTGGCCACCGCCTCCAAGGGAATCGAAGCGAAGACCGTCTTATAGACCGCGGTGGAACAGCGGATGACGCTGGAACCGCCGATGGTCCGGAACTGGAACACCGATTCGGCGCCGGCCAGCGGGAACATCCGGTCTATGGATCGCCAGTTGCCGGCCGTTCCGCCAGTGTAAATATAAAGGCTGTCTGCTATTCCGTGACTGATGGGCAGAGCCACCTGGCCGATGGAGTTGATATTGGCGGCCGCCACGTTGGATACATCGAAATCAGCCTTGAGGTAGCTGTTATAGAACGTCGCCGTGTCGCTGACGTTCTGTCCCAGGTTCTTGGAAGACAATAAAAGATTTCCTCCCCGATCCAGAAATGCTGACAGGCTGTCTCTCTCCGTCTGGGTCAGGGTGGTCAAACTGTCATCGCCGGTAAACCAGACCAGCACATCGAAGTTGCCGAGCACCGACAGGACATTGGCCTTGCGGTTGTCCCAGTAGCCGTAGAGCACCCCGGTGGTATCCATAGAGGTCAGATAATACTGCCCGTAAGCATTGGCCGGCAGGGCATCGTTGACCAGCAGTATTTTATGCTTGTGCTCTCCTACAAAGAAATGCCAGGGGGTGAGCGATCCGCCGGCCGGATAATATCCGGTATTCCAGATGGGCTGTCCGGCCTGGTCCAAAGCCCCGTCCCGTCCGCTGACATAATACTGGACCATGGTGCCGGGATACTGCGGGGGGATGGAGCCCTGATATTCGTTGGGACTGCCGGTAAGAGACATCGGCAGATAGCTCCAGCTGGTATCGGCGGAGGTGAACGGTTTTACCCGGTAATAAAGCCTGACCTGGGATATGCCGGAGGTATCGCTTACCTGGGTGTATACCGGGAACGGCCCGGTGTAAGAGGTGTCCTTCCAGGCAGTGGTATTGCTTACCTGGGGCGGGGTCCAGTCGAATATCCGGAATTCGTTATTGGTAAGAGGTGCGGTGACCGGCTGGTAGCTGTAGTTCCCGGTCAGGTCATCGCCGGCCTTGATGTGCCAGGTAACGCTAACCGGGTTGACCACCGGCAGGCTCTGGGCCGGGATGGTGTAATAATAGACCCCCCCGACCATGCTGTCCCGGGGATACGGGACCCAGCCGGACTGGTAGATCCATAGGGAATCGTTGGCGATACTGCCCTCGCTCTTGAAGCTGGTCCATACCGGGAAGGGCCCCAATTGGTCGGTATTGGCGATCAATTTGGTGTTGTATGACCAGGGATCGATGATCCGGAAATGGTTCGTAGTATCTCGCTTGGTGGGATATTGGCCCCAGTTGCCCATCGTATCGTAGGCCATCATGAACCAGTTGACAGTGATGGGGGTCAGCGAGGCGCCGCCGTGGCGGGGCATGATGTAATAGTAGAACCCGTCGGCCCCAACGCTGTCCCGAATACAGTCGGGCCCGCCCACGATATCACTGTTGAGAATATCGTTATTCACCGTGTCGCCGTAGGCAGTGGTTAAATTTGTTCTAACTATGAAAGGACCGGTATAAAAGGTGTCCCTCAGGACGCTGACATTGCTGTAGGCCGGGGAATATACCTTGTTGATGAAGCTATAGCAAGTGTCCCAACCGGGATCATAGACATATTCAGCAGTGCCGGCGTTTTCTGCATAAACCAAATAGCCCACCTCTACCGGAGTTTCCAATCCAATCGGTACTGTCGGAATGTCAAAGTAGAAAGTGTCTCCTACCTGGGTATATTCCTCGATCCAGTTATCGCTGGGATCATTCCAAACATACGGCCATTGATAAGGATCTCCTCCAAATCCGTCGGGATTAAAGTAAAACCCAAGCATTGGGTAATTTACACCTTCCGGACATTTTATAACCGTCCTGACGGTGTATGGTCCGGTAAAGCTGGTGTCCGGCCAGAGGGTGGTTAAAGTGATGGACGGTGCGGCTGCATTGGCAGCGATGGCCGTCATAATTATAGCGGCGGTTAGAAATATATATTTACGCATCTTATGCCTCTCCTTATTTAACCAGGTTTAAACGTTTGGTCTGGGCAAACTTCTGGCCGTTGCTGCCCGAAGCCTCTCCGCCAGAGGCGGATCCGCCTGAATTATTACTGTTTGTGGCGGTCATCCGGTAGAAATAGATGCCGTTGGCAACCGCCTGGCCGCTCTTGTCCGATCCATTCCAGGTGATATTATGGAAGCCGGGATTCAGGTTGTCATCAACCAAAGTCCTCACCTGCTGTCCGGTGATGTTATAAACAACCAGCCTGACCCGGCTCTGGGCCGGCAGAGCAAATTGAATGTTGGTGGACCGGCTGAAGGGGTTGGGAGTGTTCTGTCCCAGGCTGAAGTATCTGGGAGATGAAGCAACCGGCTCCCCTTCCACGCCCTTCCATGAAGTTACCTGCAGGTAGAACCAGGTGGAAAGCACGCTTTCGTTGGCCGGCAGTTTATCGTCAAAGGCGGTAACTGCGTAATGATAGATAGCGCCGTCGGTAATAGACTTGTCCACAAAGGAATTTGTGGCCACGGTCCCGATCTTGACCCATACCGGCAGGCCCACCTGCAAAGCCCGGTAAACATTGTAGCCGACCAGGTCGGGTTCGCTGTTGGCGTTCCAGGCGCAGACCACGCTGTCATATTGCTGGGCTGCCGTCAAACCGGTGGGAACCGCCGGAGGCATGTATTCCGGAGCGCCCGGCAGCAGCCACTGGATGATCCGGGAGGCCAGGGTATCGCGTTTTAGCTGCGATGAGACCGCCTCGAACGGGAAGGAGGTGTATACCATCTGATAGTTGCCTGAGACGCCGTCCCAATATCTGATCCCGATGAAGTTTGCGCCGTCGTCGGTCAGGAACCCGGCTGCATCGCTGAAGGCCGGATCCGGGGTCAGGCTGTAGCCGTAATTGGGGGTTGTCCAGATCGCGCCGCCGCCATTGATGGGATCATACAACAGACTGTCGTATAATCCGTCTCCGATGGGATCGCTGGCCACCCCGGTCCCGGTGTAGCAGGTGGTGTTGATCCAACCGTTGTCCGGGGCCAGGTGCAGGTAATCACTCCACAGATTGGGATGCACGGTGGTATCCAGGGCAGGTGCGCTGAAGCCAAAATAGGTCTGCCCGGCCATCCACAGCTTGCCGCCGTTGTCCAGATATGATTTTAAATTCTCCTGATCGTACGGGGTCAGGGCCTTATAGGATGCGCCCGCCTTGCCGTCGTAGTTGGCGCCCAGGTTCCAGATGACCACCGGGAACTGCTCCAGGTAGCCGGTCGGCATCACCTTGTTGGTACCGATGGTGGCCAGACTGTATCGGTATCCCAGATTGGCTACGGAAGCCTCCATATATTTTGTCCAGGATTCAGCTTTCAGGTCAACCGCATTGCCGTCGTTGTCCACCAGTAGTATGGTGCTGGGTCCGGGAAGGGGCTCGCGGGTCTTGCCGGTAACGATGAAATCGTCCACGTATAGGCCTTCGCCCACATTGAAATCGCCGTCGGAGCTCATGCCGATCCTGATCTTGACGACCTTGCCGATATAGTTGCTGATATCCAGCACCCCAATAACGGACTGATCAACCCAGGCGGCGGTGTTGTCGATATAAATATACGGCGTTACGCCCGCCCAGCTCTTGCCGCTGTCGGCGGAGATATCCACCGAATAGCAGTCCCAATAGGTGTTGGCATCGGTGCCGTCATCCGGCAGGGCCGGGAACACCTTGAAGTCCACATAGCAGGGCTGGGTGTTCTGGACCGGGGTCAGGTCTATCAGGGGGGAAACGATGGCGTCGGAATAGCCCCACCAGTATTGTCTGGTGCTATCGTCCCCGCAGTACCACGACTGGGTGGCGCTGGCTGACCGGAAAGTGGTCTTGTGCCAGTGAATCTTGGGCGGCTTGGATCCGGCGGTCCAGCCCAGGTTGCCCAATTCGCAGTCGTCAAAAAAGATCGGCCCCCGTACGCCGGTATTGTAAACTGTGTCCACCGAGATATTATCAATATACCAGGCACCGTGGTAGGGGCCGCCATTCTCGTCAGATTCCAATGGATCGCTGACCGTGGCAAAACGCAGGCTCAGGTTCTGTCCCTTGTAGGCAGATAGGTCGAAGGCCACATATTTCCAGGCCCCGTTGGTGCCGCCCCAGCCCGGCACCGGAAAGGTGTCGGGCACCATGCCGGTATAGGTCCAGGCGTAGGATTTTTTAAGATTATAGGCCGCCGTTCCGCCGCCCTGGGAACGGATGGTGTCGGGCCGCAGAATGAACCAGTTGTCCCCTCCGTCTGTTGATCCCCACAGGTTGACGCAGTCCCAGTCATCTCCGCCGCCGGGCGGCTCGATATTGTAGTAATGGTAAAATTTTAATTGGACGGAATCCGAGGATATTGCTGTCAGATCAAAGGCCGGAGATTGAAGCATCTGCACCCAGCCGTTTCCGTAGCCCGGCGAGTTGGGCCAGACTCCGGCAAAATCGTTGGTACCGCACCACCAATGCTGCCCGGCATAGGCGCCGATGGGCGAATATGTATTAATGTTCCAGTAGGGTTCCTGGGTGGCCATATCCATGGTGTCCCAGCCCATGGTGTCGGTTTCAAAGTTGTCGAAGAACACTGTGTCCACCGTAGCCTTGGCCGCAAGCGGCGCCTTTAAGGGCATTACTTTGGCCTTGGGCCTTGGCTTGGCAAATAACACCGAAGTGAAACTTAACAAAAGCACCAAGCCCATTGCTAACCATAATCTTTGCTTCATGGTAAAACTCCCTGTTTATTTTTATTGATAATGTTTTATTTTAGAGTATTTAACCCAAAATGTCAAGAATATAATTGTTTTTTCTCAAGATTGGGATTTGAAAAATCACGCCCCGTAAACTGATGTAATTTTTTCGAACTAAAAAATTCACCAACAGCCGTTCAATATAGCCAGCGCCGGAAACTCCGGCTATATATAAAACTATAACACGAAGGGCGGTGTATATTTTCAAACGCCGCCCTCGGTTGACATGATAGTAGACATGGTTCGACAAGCTCACCACGGGTAAGGCCATGAATGGCCTTGAGCACCTTCGATGGTCATTCTTAACCCAGCCCTTACTTGTCCGCCGCAGCTTAAGCGTAGGAGGAAGGGCTGGGTTAAGAGCAGATACTGTTCCCCAGTCTTAGGCCGTTCACGGCCGACGATTCATTTACTCTGGATACCCGTTCCCCGATCAATGTCGAGGACAATCCCCACTTTCGTGGGGACAGGGCTGCACGGGTATGACATCCCGTCCTGTCATTCCACTCCATAGGCGCATTTCAGCTATATTGTCATTCCCGCACAGGCGGGAATCCAGGCTATTGTACTCAACCGGCACGATCGGGAATCCAGCTAATATCACCTTATGATCATCACCTTCCCGGTGGCCGAGAACTCCCCGGCTGTCATCTTATACAGGTAGACCCCGTTGGCCGCTTTTTGGCCCCGGGAATCTTTCCCGTCCCACGGCAGGCTGTAATGCCCGGCCGGCTGAATGGCGTCCACCAGGGTCCGCACCTCCTGCCCGGCGATGTTATAAACTTTTAGGCTGACCTGTCCTGATTTTGCAATTTGATATTTGATATTTGTAATTTGGCCAAACGGATTGGGATAGGCCTTCTCCAGCTGGTAGCTCAGCGGCAGGTCTTTTCCGCCGAACTCCACCATGATCGGCCCGTAATAGGTCTTCTGACCGGATAGATCCACTTCGGCCAGACGGTAGTAGTAGATCCCAGTTTCCAGTTTCCAGTTATCTGTATAGCTGTACTGATGCGGCTCGTTGGTGCTTAGGTGGCCCGGAACTTTCCCCACCTCAATAAAATTCCCGTCTTCGGTGGTTGACCGCTCTATCAGCCAAAAGTCGCAGTCCTTTTCGCTTTGGGTTCGCCAGGCAAGATTTATTCCGCCGGCTTCGGCCTGGGCGGTAAAAGCCGAGAGTTCCACCGCCAACGGCCCCATAAGCACGTTGACCTTGTAAAGCTGATCCCAGTCGCCCCAGCCCCGCTTGGCATTATAGCCTCGCACCCGGTAGTAATAGGTTGAACCCGCGGTCTTTCCGGTTACCAGATAGTTGCTGGCGGTGATGGAATTAGAAACCGTGGCGATCGAGGAAAAAGCGGCCACCGGTTTTATGTCGTCAATATACACGCTATCTGTGGTCAGCGAACCATCCCACACCAGGCGGATCTGAAAATAAACCGACTTGCCGAAATACTTGGCCGAATCTACGGCAAAGGCCCTTTTAGTCCAGACTGGCGAGTTCTGAAAGAGCTTGCCCAGAATATCCCACTGGCGTCCGTCGGTGGATATCTCCACCCAGATCCGGTCGAAGGTTGTCAGTCTCTGATAGCTGTAGAAACTGAAAGAATCGGAGCTTGAACTTACCGGATAAGGCCTGGTGGTGGTAATGCTGGTGATATTATATTGATTACTGATTCCGCTGCTATAGCTGCGGCTGCCGTTGTACATTCTAACGGTGGACGCGGCAAAGCCGTTCAAGGCTATATTGGGATTGGCGACAGCCCCGACCGTGTCGGTGGTGGCTGAAAACCCCGATAATTCCTGCAGTTCGTAGGCCGTGGGATTCGAGGCCGGATTGGGCAGGTTCCAGCTTAAGCGGTAATCGGTGTTGGCCGACGGGAAGGCCACTCCGGTCACCGGCGGCGGCAGCACCGGCGGCGGCGAGGTGGTGCTGACTAAGCTGTCGGTGCGCATGGCCAGGTACATGAATCCTTTGAGGGTCTGGGGACAGACCGAATCTATGTGGCTGGGCGGGGTGTAGAAGGCGGTGTCCACCTCCACGCAGTAGGGGAAGATCACCCGGCCCAGCTGGGTCAGGCCGTAGCCGTAGATCCAGCCGTCGGAATCCCCGGTGGTGGGATACAGGGCCGAGCTCTGCATGGGCGAATAACTCTGGACGCTGCGGTATTTTTTGATCCGGGCCGCCGACTGCTGGCCGAAATAACGCAGTTGGATGCTGTCCGGCGCCCGCTTGAGGGTGGAATCCACATAGCCCAGCGGCCACAGCACCAGTTCGCTATAGCTATGGTAGGAGATGGACAGCACGATATTATGTTCTTTGACCAGCTTCATCATGGCCTGCTGTTCCGGCTCGCCGCTGGGCGACACGCCGTAAAATACGTCATTCGACGAATCCGGGCTAGTGTAGCTGTTTATCGTGCCGCCCCAGGATCCCCGGATATCGCCGTCCACCGAGCCGTCATAGCCCCGGTTCAGGTCCACGCCATAGACTGGCGACCCGGCAAACGGACGCCGGTTCTTGCGCCACCACAGACCAGCCCCGTAATTGCCTCCGTTATCGTAAATAAAACCGTCGGGGTTGACCAACGGCACGATGTATATCTCCCTGGTCTTGATCAGGCTGGAGATGGAATCGGTCCCGGCGGGGTTGTAATTGTTGGTCAGGTAATTGGCTATGTACAGGCATACCTCCGGGGTCATCCACTCCCGGGCATGGTGATTGCCCATTATCAAAATGCCGTGGCGGGAATTATCGCTGACCGTGGGATTGTTGGAAATTTTGAGGCACCACACCTTTCCCCCCTGGGCGGCCACTGTCAAGGTATCTAATTTGGTGATGGTGGGATGATCGGCCGCGATCTGCCTCAACTCGGCCCTGATGCCGTCATAAGTATGATAAACGGCCTTGCCACTGTAGGGAGTGACATCCCGGGGAGAGTTCATCAGCACCTTGTAGGCCAGCCCGGCCCCCGGTATCCGCCACAGCTGGTCGGGCCGGATGACGATGTCGGCATACTCTCCGGGCCGGTAGGCGGCCACGTCCAGGCCGTATCCGATATTGGCCAGCCGTTCGGCTACTGCCGGATCGGATATATCAACCCGAATCAGCATCTTGTCGGCACTCTCCTGACCATAGGCTGTTACTACCGACATTGCCAGAGAGGCCATAAAAATCAAAACGATTTTTATTTTTTTGTTTTTAAGCATTATTTCCTTAAATTCAATTGGCAGGATTATAGCATATAACAATATAAAACAACAGCCCGATTTGATAAATCGGACTGTTGTTCATGAATTAATATTACCTTATGATCATCACCTTCCCGGTGGCCGAGAACTCCCCGGCTGTCATCTTATACAGATAAACCCCGTTGGCCGCTTTTTGGCCCCGGGAATCTTTCCCGTCCCACGGCAGGCTGTAATACCCCGCCGGCTGGATGCCGTCCACCAGGGTCCTGATCTCCTGCCCCAGCACGTTGTAGACCTTGATCGATGTCCGGCCGGTATTCCTCAAAGCATACTTGATGGTCACTCCTGATGCCGCCGGATTGGGATAGGCCTTCTCTAAGCGATAGTTTAAGGGCAGATCCTTGCCCCCGAACTCCACCAGCATCGGCCCGTAGTAGGTCTTGGTCCCGCTTAGATCCACCTCGGCCAAACGATAGTAATATATTCCTGTCTGCAGATTGGAAGCATCGGTATAGCTGTACTGATGCGGCTCGTTGGTAGTCAGATTTCCCGCAACTTTTCCCACCTCAATAAAATTACCGTCTTCGGTGGTTGAGCGCTCTATCAGCCAATGATCGCATTCCTTCTCGCTCTCGGTCCGCCAACGGACTTCGACTACATTGTTAACCGCCATGGCGCTGAAGGAGGTCATCTCCACCGCCTGGGGGAACCCTGCGCTGGCGACTATATCTCCTCCGACCGTGATGGCAAAGGGTTGGGGTCCGCGATTGATGGTGGCTGCGGTAACGGTTATCGTAAATGTCCGGTTGGCCTTGGACTTGGATGAGGCCGGCGCCAGCCAGACCACCTCTTCCGGGTTTATGGTATCAGCTGCGCCGCCGGTTATGGAAAAGCCGTTGCTGGCCGGCTGGCCGAAAACATTGCCTAGGTAGGTATTGGTGCCGTCGGTAACTGTCAGGTTAAGATTGTTGACCGAGATATCGGAGGAAGGTGCAGCCGATGGATAATCGTAATATACCAGCACGATCTTTAGCGGCTGGGTAACAGAGGTGCCTGTGTTGATGGTATAGGTATAGGTCTGCCCGGTGGCGGTGAAACTCTTGGCGTCATCCACCCTCAGTTTGCGGGCATCGCCCGAGAAATATAAAGCGTCATCCAGCACCACCCCGCCCCAGCCCTGGCCCTGGGAAGGCACATTCTGGGAAACACTGCTTACATTGGCGAGTGCATCGCAACTGTAGGCCCCGTTGAAGTTCCTGGTGGCCAGCATCATTAAAGATTTAATTAAGGCCCCTTTGGGAGCCACGATGGCATTGCCAGCCACCTTGGTGCCGGTGGGGTACCAACCCTCTGTAAGATACTGCCTGACCAAAGCTCCCATGCCGGCCATGGTGGGCGTGGACATGGAGGTGCCGCCCATGGTCATGATGCCGGTGTTGTTGCTGGTTAAAAGCCCATCCGAATCCACCGACCAGATATACCAGCCACCGCATCCCAGCAGGGTCGGCCTTCTTAGCCCTTCCTGGGTCGGTCCATGGGATGAAAACTCGGCCACATCTAAAAGTTCGTTACGGGTGGCAGTGCCGTTGACCGCCCAAGTGGTGGCGCCTGAGCCAAAGCCCGATTCGCTGGCCCCCACGCAGACTATGTTCTTGGCCGTAGCCGGATAATTGACCCTCTCGCCGGAGGTGTTGCCGTTCCCGGCCGAGCGGAACATCACCAGGTCCTGATGGGCCCAGGCTACCGTGTCTATATTGCGGCTATCGGTGTGATAGTAATCAAGGGTGCTGCTGCCGCTCCACCCCCAGGAGGAAGAAGTGATACGGGCTCCGGCGTTGTATGCCCAGATATAGATACGTCCGATATTTGCCGGGGTATTCAAGCCGCCGGTGCTTGGTTCAAGATCGGAAAAGGCTATCCGGCACTTGGGGGCCATGCCCATGGCCCGTGGCAGAGAGGCCTGGGTGGTCAGCCACCCCAGGCTGTCGGCGCCAATGCTTCCGGCAGTATGGCTTCCGTGGCCTGACGAGTTATTGTCGAAAGTGTCGGCAAAGACATTGTAGGCCACTATCTTGCGGTGGGCATTGGTGCCGAAAACCAAAGTATCGCGCCCGGTAACTGAAGACGTATCCCTGTCAAAAATCGGTTTTAACCCAGCGCCGTCCCGGAAATAGATGTTATCCCAGTCCATGCCGGTGTCGTCATCGCCCACGATCTGTCCCTGGCCGTAGAGTCCGCGCTTGTATATCGGCATGATCAGGGAATCATTGGCTGTGTTCATGGTAAGAGCCGATTTCCAGGAGTCGGCCGCCGCTTTCATATTGGTAGTGTCAAGGCTCTGGTTTATCCAGCGGCTCCAGGCATTGTGCAAGCTGGGTCGGCCATAACGCTCCACCCAGTAAACTTCGGGATAATTGGCTATCTCCTTGGCGATCTCGATGGCCTGGTCGGTCGGAATCCAGATACAGATGATATTCTCGCCATGCTTATCGTAACTTACGTCTTTTTTGGCCAGCAGCCGGTCCATCACCGGTTTGGCGTCGGCCACCTCAAACGTCAAGATCTTTAGCATGATTTTTCCCGGATCGTCAAGAGGGAATTGCTCGGGCGCTGAAAGCAAATATGGGCTGATGCGGAAGGCCGGCTGGTTATAGCCCACGAATTGCACCATGGGCATTTTTTCCACCAAGGCTTTTACCTGCGGGGTCATTTTAACGATGTGAGCATAATTGGGGATGTAATCGAATACCTTGCCCCCGACCCGCACCACCTGGTCGCGCCAGGCGTCCAGCACCGGCCCGGTGAACTGAACCAGGTAATAGGCCGCTTCATCTGATTTAACCACCTCGGCCCGCTCCAGCCCCAGATTTTTGTAAGAAGGCATCCCGTTGCTGGTGGAAAAAGCGCCGATCCGGAATTTCAGGACGGTGGGGTCGGTTGCCAGGGCTTGGGAAGCCGCCAGCATCGCAACCGCTAAAATAATTACTGACTTTTTATGCATTTATAACCCCTTAATAAAATTTCGACTTTGGTATATAATTCCTTTGTTTATAAATTATTGCAATAATTATGCCACAATTGATGCATCTTAACTCATTGCTCTGCAAAATGTTTTAACCAAAATTAAATTTATGTAAATATTTGGAGGCGCACTAATTGCAGAAAAGGCAATATTTGCAATTAACTTATAAGTTATTGTAATATTTATTACTTACCTATCTAAGGTCTTTTCTTAAATTACCGCTAAATATATATCATCAATGGCCAGCCATTATATTGAGACCGCCTACCCCCTTTTATATCAAACATCACCGGCAAGAAGGACAGCAATTTGTCATTCCCTGACCGCTCCCTCACTCCACTTCGTTTGGTGCAACAATGGGCTTTACTCAGTGCAGGCTCTCTCCACATTGGAGAGGGAAGCCGGAAGGCAGGGAGAGGTCGGGAATCCAGGCCTGGATGCCCGTTCCCCGACCTATGTCGAGGACAATCCCCACTTTCGTGGGGACAGGGCTTCACGGGTTGAACACCAAAACGTAAATAATTAAACTAAGTTGAAATCCGCCTCTGGCGGGTTGAGTACAGAAAGTAAAATAAGTTTAGCCGAAATGCGCCTTTGGTGCGCATGACAACAAGGACGTTCAAAAAACGGGTAAGGATTATTCACCTATTCAATTACCAAGTTACTAAAAGGGCGGCGTTCATAAAGAACGCCGCCCTTTGAAGATATTGTTAAATGCTTACCTCAAAAGCATCAGCTTCCTGGTGGCGCTGAAATTTCCCGTGACTAATTTATAGAAGTACACCCCTTTGGCCACTTCCCGCCCGCTGTTATCCCGGCCATTCCAAGGAGCGGAGAAACTGCCGGCATTCTGTCTGGCGTTGATCAGGGTTTTGATCTCGGCCCCAAGGATATTATATATCTTTAGACTGGTCTGTCCCGGCTCTTTCAGCGAATATTTGATGGCCACCCCCCCGGTGGTGGGGTTGGGATAGCTCTGCTCTAATTTATAATCATAGGATGCCAACGGGCCCGAGTAACTTACATTGATCGGACCGAAGGTGGTCTCCTTGCCGGAGACATCGATCTCCACCAGTTTATAATAATACTCCCCTACCGTGGGAATTGAAGCGTCGGTGAACTGGTAGTTGCTTATTTCATAAACGGTGCCGTTGCCGTTGACCGTGCCGATCTCATCAAAGGATCCGTCCGCCACAGTCGAGCGTTCGATCCTCCAGGACTGACAGTTGACCTCGCTGGCCGTCTGCCAGGACAGCAGCACCCCTCCGGAGGATGGTGCGGCGGTAAAGCTGGCTAAGCTGACCGCTCCGGGCAGGCTGACGGTGGAGGCGAAATTGCCCCGGACGAAATTGGACTTGGTGGCCGTTACCGTCAACTGGCCGGCATTGGCAGGATTGATGGTGAAAGAAACATTGCCGCTGGCGTCGCTCAGCTTGGAGGTGCAGATGTCGGTGGCTTTGGTCGAACCCTTGGCCGGAACAGACATATACAGTCCCACCAGAGCGCCCTGGAGATTGGCCCCACCCTTTTTCTTGACGTTGACGTTGAAGGTCTGGGTCCCGGTATTGATGCTGGCGTTATAGGTCAGCGCAAAGGTATCCGGAACCTGCGAGCAGAAGGTCATAAAGGGATCGCCGAAGACGTGGAACAACTGGCAGGTGAATTCCTTGTAGTCGGCCGGAATGGCCGGGTCGGTGTAGGTCTGGGTCATTAAATGCCACTTGCCGGAGACCATGGCAAAGGCCGGCCTTAAATCCTCGGTGTAGCGGTCGTAGGTCTGGCCGGTGCCGGCATTGGGCACATCCCAATTGTTGGTAGTATTGAAATTGGGCCACATCCCGTCCATGATGCCCATGATAATAGCGTCGTTGACGAATGAGTACGACACCTCGGTGGCGCACATCACTCCCAAGGCTCCGTATCGGCTGCGATGAAAAATTTCGGAAAAAGTACCCGGTGCTGTAGCGTATTGGAATGCCCCGGTCTGGCAGTTCATTGAGAAGACGAAGGTGTGATTGGTGTTGGTAAGGCTGGCGATGTCCGATCCCTGAAAATCGGGCTCTCCCCATCCGCTATACAGGCCGTGGTCGCGGTGCATGATCATGAAACCGCCGTTATTGACGGCATTGATCATCCCGGCCGTCGAGCCGCTGTTCCAGTTCATACCCGAAGGAACGGTGTTGGCGATATATCCTTCCCCGGCCGTGCCGTAGGCCGCCACCAATGCGCTGGGATTGGTGGATGACCAGGCGGCCCCCGCCGCAGGGGCGCTATACCCGCCCACTACGTTATATTGCTGGGCGGGTGTCTTCCCCAGCTTGTTGACTAAAAACCCCCGAACGATCTCGGTGCATATGCCAAACCATCTGTCCGTCTGCCAGCCGGCCGCCGATATCGGCGTGTTGTAGAAAGAGGCGCTGGAGGGCGGTGAGGTCTCGTACCGGATAATCTTACGCACCATGGTGGAGCAATGGGTGACGGTCTGGGCCGGCATCCGGGCGAACACCATCTCCGGGGCCCCGCCGTTGTCCCAGGTGGAGGCGGTGTTGGTAATATTGATATCGGCGAAGACGTTGTCCGAGACATACTGGGGATAGCCGCCTGGATGAAGCATTAACTTGGACGAGGTCAGGCCATAGGCCTTGGCGGAAGGGGCCAGGTCGGACATCATCAGCACCGCCAGCGGTTTTATGGTCCAGGTGTTGTAGGCGTTGTCTATGAAAGCCTCCATCGAGTCCGGGGTGTTGCCGGTCTCGGCGGTGGTGAAGATGCCGGTCTTGATGCCCTGCTTCTTGCGGAACAGCTTGAGGGTGTCGGCCCAGGCTATGAAAATGGGATCGTTGGGAACGATGATGATATATTCGAACTGGCCAGCCTCCTTGGAGGGATCGTCGGCGGCCATCTTCTCGTGGATCTCGGAATATTTGGTGGGCTCCAGTGAACTGTAATTTATGATGTTCTGCTGGAGGATCCGCTCAAACATCGGATGGCGGTAAAGATCGTCGCCGAACTCGCCCTTGCCCCCCTCAAATGTCACCTCGACCTCCATGTCCCGGCGGACGATCAATTCCTTGGTGACTGGGTTATATCTGAAAGGCGACAACGACAGGATGAAAACATCCACCCCCCTCATTTTCTGGACCGGGGACTTGATCACGAAATCACTGGGGAAAAATTCATTCTTGGAATAGACCTCGGTATTCTTGGCCAGGGGCTTGAAGGTCTTGTCCTGCTCGGTGGGGATCTCCATGCCCGGGGCGATGTCCACATTCTGGAATCTTTCCTCGCGGTAGGACAGGATCTTCACCCGGGGAACGGCCCCGTTGGGGACGGCCACATAATTGCTGATCACCGGCAGGTCGGGATACCCGGCGCCGATGGGCAGGACCGATCCTTCGGTTACCACCGCCTTAGCCTTGGCTCCCTCAACATCCTTCTCCTCAAAGTTGAAGTTGTTGACGGAATAGACCAGATTAAGGCTTCCCTTGGTCTGATTTTTTACAGTGATGCCTCGCTTGGACCAGGAATCCTTATAGGTGATGGTCTGGGTGTTGGCCGCCCAGGATATTCCGCAGATGAAGACCAACAAACCCGCTATCAACAATTTATGTTTTCCCATTGTCCCGCTCCTAAAAAATTAACGTTTACATAATTCATTAATGCAAGTATTATACCGTTTGAGTAAATGTGATTTACCTCATAAGTAGCTTAAAAAAATGAATATCAACTATTAATTCAGCCAATATTCATGTATTTTAAGGAATATTTAGCAGTATTTCTTTATCGTTTGTAATTACAACAATTAACTCAAATGCAAATATTGCGCCATAGTGTCATTTTTGTATACTTTTAAGCTAATATATGGCTCTCAGTTTTCTTAAATTCCAGGCAGCCTCTGAATTTTGATCTATGGCGGCCCCTTTTGTCAGATACTTGACCGCCTCCCGGGGCCTCCCCTGGTTTATCAGCATCATGCCCATCCGGTTATAGGCCCAGGTGTTCAGCGGGTCAATATCTTCCATTACCTTAAGATAATATTTTTCAGCTTCCCGGTAATTGCCGTCCATCTCACGAATATAGCCGATATTGCAATAGGCCTCGGAGATATTCCTGTCTAATGCTATGGCTTTTAAATATTCTCCCACCGCCTCCTTATTTTGTCCCTTGGTCAGATAGATATTCCCCAGGTTATTGTGCAGACTGGCATCGCCGCCGTCAATGGCCAGTCCCTGCCGGACGTAATTTTCCGCCAGGGCCAGATCCCTCTGGTAATAATAATTGAAGGCCGCCAGATAGGGGGTTACCAACCCGGGGTTCTGCCCTATCGCCCGGGACAGTTCCCGCTGGAACCCGTCCGGCGGGGAGGCGGGATTGGTAAAGATCGGGTTTAAATATTTATATTCGTATTTCGCGATCCGGCCTTTATACCGGTCCGTTCTTCTGGCAAATACCAGGCAGATATCGTCCCAATATACCAGAGCCCATTGGCTGCTGCCGGAGAAATACCCATGCAATCTGCTGCTTAGGGACTTCCCGCTGCGGGGATAGCGCAGCAGGGCCAGATCAAGGTCATATTTATTCATCAGGGCTGTATCCCCCTTGATGATGGAGATATAATCCTCCAAAACATACCTGAAGGGCGCCATCCGGCCGTCTATGAAGACCGGGATGTTGTTCCAGATCAGATAGCCGCCATCCATGAAGTCGTTGAGTATTTTCGGATCCGGAAAATTTGTTTTTACGAATCTCGTCCCCTCCACCGGAAAGAGCCTGCCATCCAGTCCCAAAGGATGTCCCCCGCCCCGCTTCCCGGCCAGGCCGAAGCCCGACAACACTCCGGCCAGGATGATCGCCAGACAGATAGCTCCGAAGACTGGTTTGGATAACCTCCCGGCGTATTTCTCTGGTATTTTCAAATGCCGAGCGCCGGAAAATATCTGGTTCCAGTTCACAGCCGTAAAGCCCAGGGTGGCAAAAACAAAAAGCGGGACGAATCTGACGGCATAAAAGGCCAGATAGAAAAATCCCAGCCACAACAGCAGACTGGATAACCGAAAATTTCGCCAGTTTAAGATAATCCCCAGGGCGGAGAAGGCCATCCAGCCCAGCCCCCATCGTACCGCGGCATCGCCCATGATAGAGGGAGAGAAAATTGAGGTATATTCGTGGATGGTGCCGTATATTAGTTTGTCAAACGCTATCAGCTGGGGGTCAAAATAGAATTTAAAAAAAGGCTTGACCAGTGATATCCCATAGGGGTTGATCAGCACCGCCAGGCAGGCGATTAAAAAACCCAGGGCCATAACCCGGAAAGTGAACCAGCGGCCCTGGCGAAAACCGGCCACGGCGGAATCAAGGCAATATATGAATAGAACCGCCAGCCCGGACATCAGGCCCAGATGTGAATTGGCCCATAAAACGAAGCCTGCGGCAATGAAAATCAGAAAGGCCTTGGCGGAAATCCCGCCCCTTTCCAGCCGGTCCAGCAGAAAGATCTCCGCTGCCAGGGCCAGAAAAGTGGCTATCTGAACCCTCTCGCTGAAACCTATCTGGCTGGCCAGTACCGCCAGGGCCATGACCGGCAGAACCACCAGGGGATTCAGCCCCTTCCTCCGGGCGGCGATAATGCCGATAAAAAAGACCAGGTTCAGCAATAGGATCTTCAGGATCACGATCCCCGGGAAGCCGGCGATCTTATGCAGGCCGTACAGGATGACCGACGGCAGCCATTCGTGCATCACCCAGGGCTGGCCGAAGGCGGTGTGGCTCCAGAGATCAGTATGCGGAATCTGGCCGCTTTCGGCAATATACCGGCCGGTGGCCAGCATGATCCACAGGTCGGGGTCGGAAACCGGGGTCAGCGAAAGCCCGGTGATCAGCACCAGCAGGGAACAGCCGGCCAACAGCCATTTCCAGTTATTTTTCATCACAAGCCAGGATGATACAGTTTGGAATTAAATAAAAAGGCTTTCTCCATAACAGAGAACGCCTTTAAACCAGATAGCGGTTTTATCCTTGCCATCAACCGTGACCCTGAACGGTCAAGGCTCTTTTCACTTCCTCCTCCTGGATGTAGCCCAATTCCACCAGGCACTCTCCTATCCGCTTCCCGGCGCCCTGCATCTGATGCCGACGGGCTTCGTTAATGTGCTCTATGGAAACATAGCCCAGGGAGACCATGATCTCCCCTATCATTTTTCGCGATCCCATCATTTAAAATATTCCATCCAATTAGATTTATTTTCAAGCCCCCTGCGAAACTAACCGCCGCCGCCAGCTGAAAATGCCAAGGAAATGCGTCATTCCCGGATGGCGCCGCCTATAGGGCAGATGAAATCTGCCAAAGTTCGCCTGATTTAAAGAAGGGCGGCGTCCATGTCGGAACGCCGCCCTGGGGGAAACTGTTTACCTCAAAACCATCATCTTCTTGGTGGCGCTGAATTCGCCGGAGTTCAGCTTGTAGAAGTACACTCCATTGGCGACCGACTGCCCCTTGTTGTCACGGCCGTCCCAGGGAATCGTGTAGAAGTTGGCGTCCTGTTTGGCATTGACCAGGGTCTTGACCTCTTCGCCCAGCAGGTTGTAGATCTTCAGGCTGGTCTGGCCCGGATTCTTCAGCGAGTACTTGATGGTGGCCGGGCTTTTTCCGATGGGGTTGGGATAATTCTGCCCCAAGGCATACACCGCACCCACCACTACCGAGATCGGTCCGTGATAGGTCTTCTCGCCGGTCTTGGAGACATCAACCAGACGGTAATAATACACGCCAACCGATGGAACTTTGTCGGTATAGGAGTATTTGTCGCCGTAGGGGTTGGTCCCGTCCACATCGATGGACCAGACATTGGTGAAGCTCTCGCTGTCGGTGGAGCGCTCGATCTCCCACTTATAGTTGTCCATCTCGGAGGCGGTCTGCCAGTTGATGGTAACCGAATTGCCGCCGGCCTGGACGCAGGCAAATGCGGTCAGTTCCACCGCGGTCGGGACCAGCGGAGCGCTTACCGAGGCGCCCCAGGTTCCCTCGCCGTAGTAGTTGAGGGTTTTGATGGTATAGACATAGGCGATCTTGGCTCCGGCGCCCACGTCGGTGTAGGTATGGGTGGCCGGGCCGCCGTAAAGGTTTTGGACCCTGATCAGTTCGTCGCCTGAGGTGGGCGGTGTGGTGCTACCCGGGGCCTGGCGGTAGATGATATACTGGGCCACCTTCTGGTCGCCGTCATTGGCTTTCCACCAGGTCAGCACGTTATTGGCTCCGGTATCCACCACCTTGACGCTGTCCGGAGGTGTGGGCAGCACGAAGTCGGTCATGTCCACCTTATATATCTTGCCCTCGTCCATGGAGGCGCAATACAGGTAGAACCTGGTTCCGGCGGCGCCGGGCGCGAAAGCGGCCGCTCCCACCGGGGCGTAGGGAACGCCGGCGGCGTTGGTGGCCTCGATGCCCATGCCGTAGGTGCCGTAGGAGCCGTAGCTGGACGGCCCGGGCATGATATCCATGGTGGTGGCATTGAGGGCATTGCGGCGGATCATGACGTTCTGCCACACCGAGGAGGTCCAGATGCTGGAACCGTCGTATTCCAAGGCCCGGCCGTTCCACCATTCGCCTTTGCCATTCAATACGTTGTCGGAAGCCAGCGCATCATCCCAGCTGTAGCCGTAGCGCTTGACAGCGGTGCCGGAGAGCGACTTGCTGTAGACCATCAGGGATTCGGAATACATGTCATAATTCTGCCAGTAGGCCCACAAAGAGTCCCCGGAGAGCAGGTTCGGCCCGAAGGTATCCACCACCGAAGGACCAAAGGCTATGCCGCGGATGCGCTTCATCGGGGTTCCGCCCCAGTCACAGTTGGGGGCCATTAAGCCGGATATTTTGATAGCAGCACGGTTGGTCTGGATAATGGAATCCTGCAGGGATATCCACAGGTTCTTGGAATTGTCGATATCCAGGCCGCCGCCGTAATGTGCGGTTGAATGCCACGAGCCATGGTTGTTGGCTGAGCGGATGGTGTCGCCGCCCACACCGCCCACCAGCGGGTTATTGGTAGTGCCCTTCTTGACCGCATAGATCCTGGTCTGGAAGGTGGCATTATCCAGGTTGGCGTTGCATAAGAACACGGTGTCGGCCAATATCGCCACCGAGGAGGGCTGGATCCGGTAGCTCCAGGTGGCTCCGCCCACCCGGATATCGGTAAAGTCGTAGGTCGTGACAACTTTAAGTCCGCTGACCCTTAAGCCGAAGTTGCTGGTGGTGCTGTAGGCCGGGGTGGTGCTGCGGAATATGACCCCGAACACTATGTCGGTGAATTTGGGAACGTCCTTCTTGATCTTGACCACGAACGGTCCGCTCTGGGCTTCGGCATTGGTGGCCATGGCTCCGCTGCCTACCACTACAGTAGTGGTGGGGCTGATGCTCTCCACATAGGCTCCGCCGGTGACCACATACAGCGAACAGCGGGCCCCGACGGTGATGGCGTTGCCGGTATTGCGGAAGGTAACCTTAAGGGTATCGGTCTCCCAGGGATCCAGCATGGCATTGTTGTTATTGGCGGTGTTCACAACGATCGGATCCTTGACCACAACCGATACATAACCCACCTGAGGAGTGGTGGTGGCCATACCGGTGCGGGCTACCCGGAATTTCATGGTCGGGCCCTCGGCCGAGATGTCGTAGATCCATGGCCCGTTGCCGCCGCCGTTGCCGGTTCCCTTATTGGTCTTACAGTTGGGGCTGGTCAGCGAGTCTATGGCATTCTCGGTGTAGCCGCCGGACGAGAAGTCGTTGGCCGAATAGGCGGCATTGCCGCAAGAGCGGGGGAAGTTGCTGTCGCCGGCCGCATAGTTAATGTTGGGATTGAAACCCGGCTGTTCCACCCAGGAGTAATAATATGCTACGTTGGGCGGACCGTCGTTGAAGCGCGAGCCTCCGCCCATCCGGGTGTCTATATGGGTAATGATCAGGCCGCTCTCGGGCAGGCCCGATTCGTAGGGGGGAGTTTGGTTCCGCAGTTCCACGAAGAACACCTGGCCGGAATCGCGGAAGGCCATGTTGCGGATGCGCCACAGCCTGATGCCGCTGGTGGGATTGCCCCGGCGGGCCTCGCCGGACGAATCCAGAGCCGCTATGGTATACTGGCCGTCGCCGCGGTATTCGCTGGAGATGGAATCGGTGTTGCCCAACGCTCCGGCTGTCATCCAGCCGTCAACCCCGGTCTGAATGTTGCCGTCCACATCATACTGCAAATGTCCGCCGGGGAAGGCCGGCTTGTCGCCGCCGTTGTTGCCGTTATAGGAGCCGTTGTCCATTAAGGACCACTCGCCCCAGGGGGTGCCGGAGTAGCCGTAGTCGTAAAGATCGGGGGCGCCGATCTGGTGGAACATCTCGTGGGCGAACACGCCCAGCTGGCCGTTCTGGGGGCAGGCGATCAGTCTGGTTAAGCTGACGCCGTCATAGGAGCCGAAGTTGCCTGTCATGGACATGGACCAGATATCGCCCACATCGCCTGATTCTTCCTGCCCCGGGCCGGGGTGGACCAGGATCAGGCCGTCCTGCAGGCCGCCGGGGTTGGCGCCGTAATCAATAAAGGGGTCGGCTTTACTCAGGGCGGAGCTGTAATAAGTGGAAGAGGGGGCGTCGCTCTGTACGGAGTTCAGCCGGGTGATTCCGGTGGCGATCACCGGGGAAACCCCGCCATACCACCAGCACTTGCGCATGGTAAAGTCAAAATAGAAATTGCTCATGGAGCCTACTATTGAGGAGTCGGGCACGTAGGGAGCTATGGAGTCGCCGTAGGCCAAAAAGTTGAACCAGTTGGCGGTGGCCAGGGCGTGGTTGTTGGCCGCGGTGCGGTCGTAGGGGTACGGGGTGTATGGGTTCAGGCCGGCCTTTTGGTTTGTGGCGTACCAGGCAAAGGTGCTGTCCGAGAAGTCTCCCAGCACCACGTTCATATACTGTCTGCCGCTGGCGGCCTTGGTGGGGTTCTCCTTGGTGCCGTCAACGCCGTACAAAAAGTCGGTGGACATTTTATGCCGTTTTTCCACCGAGAAATTAATTACCTTGTTGGCGTTCTTGGCCAGGGCTGCCACTGCACCGGAATTGGGCCGTAAATGCCGGGGAAAGGTGCAGTTGCTTTTGCCCACTATCAGGTCGGTGGCTACCAACAGGCCGTTCGCCTGCTGGGCATAGGTCCAGTAGCCCTGGCTGTTTTGAATGATGGAATAGCCGTCGGCATCCTCGGCAAAGTGAAAATGCTCGTCGCCCTTTAAAACGGCGGAAAATTTGCTGCCGTCGGGCTGGGTGAGCATTCTGGGCCGGGGATTGGCAGGAATGGCAAAGCTGGTGCCGGCTATGGCCACGATCATTATGACCGCTAAAGCCATAGTCAGAAATCTGAACTTTGACTGCATGTTTTGCTCCTTTTAATTGATTGCTATTTACTTTTTGTTTAATACTTTCTGAAACTTAATAATATGCACTATTTGTGCCACAATTACATATACTCACAAAATTATCACAACATTATGTTATGCATACAGTTAGGGCATGAGTTCCAAAATGAAAGGTTGCTAGTGACAGGATAATTTAACGCAATAATTACATCCATTGGTGGTTACGCTTGTATGTTCTTTAATTGCAGACTATTAAGAGAAACGCATAATTTGCATTGGCGTTGGATGTTTACAGAAAAATCATACCATAAATGTCAATTGTTTCATCATTCCAAATTCCAACCCCGAAGGGGTGATATTCTTATAACAATAACAGCAACATCATCATTCCAACCCCGCCCGCCCGCCGCAGGAGGGAAGGGGTGATACATTTCAATCCAGTCATTCAAACAAATATTGTATCTATTCAACCATTTGACCACGGATGGCGCACCGATTGACACCGATAGATCACACTATCCGCCTTATTTTTTGCAGCTTGGAACTGCCAAAGTTGAAGAGCAATCCTACGCGCAGTCCCGTCGTTTTCAAATAATTGAACAACTGCGCTTCATCGCTGGCTGTGAGTGTTGTTATCGCTTTGTTTTCAACAAGGACTTTCTCTTCCACCAACAGATCAGCCCTGAATTTTCTCTTGAAAACGGTGTTCTTGTACTTGATATCCAAATCCACTTGTCGCTGAAAACGAATATCCAAAGCTTCC
>JAHJLF010000055.1 GCA_018821925.1 Candidatus Edwardsbacteria bacterium | reverse complement strand
GCCATCCGCACCGACATCCTCAACAAGATGTTCATCTGGCTGATCGGCCACGACCATCCCTACGACACCATCCAGACCCCGGTGGCCGGCCAGGTCTATACCGGCGACAGCGTTCCCATCGCCTGGCGGGCCTATGCCAAGGGAGGCACCACCATCGACACCACCTGGGTGGAATACTCCAACAACGAAGGCGCCAGCTGGAATACCCTGCTTAAGACCACCTCTCTGGTTGCTTCGCCCTACGATTGGGACATCACCACCCGGGAGAACGGCAGCAAGTATCAGGTAAGGGTCAGGGTTCAGGACAAGGGCCTTTATCCGGCCATGAGCGGCTTTGACACGGTGGGCAACTTTACCATCAACCGGGTGGGCAACGACTTTACCGGGCCGCTCATCGTTCCCGGAACCATAAAATTCGCCCGCAACCCGGTGGGCAATGCTGCCGGCAACGGCTTCATTGTTTCCTGCGACGCCTCCGATTCCAGCACCGGGCTTTCCGGGATTGGCGCAGTCAGATGCTCGGTCCGGGTGGGCGCCATCTCCTATGTAGGCAACCTTTCTCCCACCGACGGCTCCTGGGGCAGCGTTTACGAGAAGGCTCACGGCGGAATATCCACTGTAGGGTGGCCGGTAGGCACCTACACCGTCTATTTAAGGGCTCAGGACAATTCGGCGGCCAAATCGGCCTTCAACTGGGGGGTCTTGTCCAACACTTCCCTGACCGTTCTAAGCGGCATCAGCACCCCGGGCGCGGTCTCGCTCTCCTTCTTCAACCATCTGGTCTCCACCCAGGGTGTAACCCTCAAATGGGCCACCCAGTCCGAGCTGGATTCCGAGCTTTGGGAAATAGAGAGAAGCGCATCAGCCTCCGGACCATATGTCAAAATTGCCGAAAAGGAGGCTCAGGGAACCACCAACCAGCCGACCGAGTACGACTACTTTGATGTTTCGGTCGCTCCTCAGAAGGTTTACTATTATCAGCTGGTGGAGGTATCCAGGAGCGGGGACCGGACAGCTTACGGGCCGATCGAGGTCAAAACCCTGGGGCCGGCATTACCGGCATCATTTGCCCTGGGGGCTCCCATACCCAACCCGTTCTCCGGCCAGGCCGAGATCAGATTCCAATTGCCGGTTGCGTCAAATGTCAGCCTGAAGATCTATAACATCACCGGACAGTTGGTCAACACCCTGGTCAGCAACGAGGCCAGGCCGGCCGGCTATTATTCGGTTCCCTGGAACGGCAAGAACGACAGGGGCCAGGCCATGTCCAACGGGGTATATTTCTACTCGCTGGAGGCCGGGAGCTTCAAAGCCACCAAGAAGATCACCCTTATCAAGTAGCCATCCTTAAACTGAGATTGACGCCCCTGAAGGCAGGGGCGTCAATTCGTTTTAGGCTGCTAATAAACTGTTGGCAAATTTTACTTTCGTCTATTTCCTGTTATCCCAGTCCTCAAATTGTCATTCCCGTGAAGACGGGAATCCAGTAATTTCAATAGGTCATGGGTTCCTGCTTCTGCAGGAATGACGAAAAAGAGGACTTTATAAACAGACTCTATTTAATTGCCAGAGTAATATTATAGGCCCCGAACGGGCTGTGGTTTGAAACATGAGAGCAAGGAAACTGTTGACATTTAAGGGCTTTATGTCTTATACTTAAAGCTGTTATGAAAATATCCATCAATAATTCGGAGGGACCCATGAGAAAATTTTTGTGCATCGTATTTGTTTTATCGCTGGCGGCCGGCTGGGGAATGGCCCAGTCCGACAGGGCCACCATCAATGCCGGAGCGTTGAAAACCGACCTGCTGTCAAACAACCTGATGGGGGATACCACCGCCGCCCAGTATCTTCCGGCCGGATTATATCCCTATCACGACGCTAAATCCCTGCTGAAACTGGGCAGTCTGTGGCTGGGAGGGTCCATCGACAATAAAAAACATTTCGGGGTCAGCGCCGGATATATTGATAGAAACGGCCTGATCAGCACCGAATGGAATAACGATGGCAGCCTGATATCAGCCAATATTCCGGGCGCTGTTTCGCCCTTTGAGCTTTCAGCCGGTTTCGGGGACACCAGCGATGCCGCCAACCAGGGAATTAAGCTGGGCATCAAAGCCGACCTGACGGTGCATCAGTGGAGCTATTCGCCCATAGACAAATTTTACATTCTGAACTATAAACTGGAGAATGTGGGGGGCGAAAAGGTGGACAGCCTGTATGCCGGGCTTTACCATCTGCCCACTGTTTTCCGGGATGCCGCCAATAATTCCTCCAACCTTGACTTCTGCGGTTTTGACAGCTCTCCCGATCCGGTCAACGGGGGGGGGCGGAACCTGCTGTGGATCACGGCCGATTCGGTCTCCTGCTCCAACAGCTACGGGATCGATCCCCAATTTCTGGGCATCAGATTGTTGCAGGCGGTGGACCCCTCTGGCAGCCCGGCCGGGCTGAGCGGGGCTT
Source organism: Candidatus Edwardsbacteria bacterium (assembly GCA_018821925.1). Taxonomy (NCBI): domain Bacteria; phylum Candidatus Edwardsiibacteriota; species Candidatus Edwardsiibacteriota bacterium. The sequence continues at coordinate 23,298 of JAHJLF010000055.1, read as the reverse complement.
CCAGCTGGTTCGGCATCAGGATGGAACCATACAGCGACGACGATCCCCTGAATCCCTACAGTAAGTATTTTTACCTGAGCCGGAATAAATCGGATGTGGCCGATGTCCAAAAGGTCAATGCTCCGGTAACCACTTTCGATACCCTCAGCCTTGATTTCTTCGGCCAGGTTATCACCGATGTGGAGGGAGTGTGGGACGTCAACGACACCAATCATCTGGGCCTGAATTATTACACCGGAGGATCGTTCGACGCCGAAAAGGGTCTGATCTATCTGGGGACGCCCAAAGCCGACCGGACCGCTCTGATCAACAGCGAGGAGATATGGCCCAGTGATACCCTGACCCTGACGGTCTCGGTGACCCCGGTGGCCTCGGTGGCCGGAGTTTATGACAATCCACTGGATACAGGCGTCAACTATTACACCGGAGGCAGTTTCGATCCGGCCAGCGGCCTGATCACCCTGGGCACCCCCTATTACGGCGGCGCCCAGCTGTATGTGGATTATTATTACCGGATAAACAATGTGGCGGTATCCTATAATTATTATTACAACAAGGTCATCACCACGCCCTGGGACAGCTACACTCTGCAGATAGATCCCTATGCGGTTCAGAACGTGGAGGGGGTCTATTGGGCTAAGGACAGCTCCGGCACCGGCACCAATTATTATGCCGGAGGGTCATTTGACAAGTCATCCGGGATGATCAGCCTGGCCGTGCCGATTGATCTGGATACTTTGGTTTTTGAAAGGTATTCGACACTTATGCATGATGCATCCTGGCTTCCGCAGGATGATACCCTGGACATATCCGAGCTAGACCTGTCCAAAATAGTCGAAATATTAGGGGTTTACGACGACAGCAATACCGACCGATACCCAGGAGGCAGTTATAATCCGGCCACTGGCACCATTACCCTGGGCATTCCCTTCTCCTCGGACGATTATCATAGTGTTTGGGTAACATATCGCTACCTGGGACTTCCAAATGTCTGGGTAAAAAATTACAAGCCGGAACTTTCGACCAAGAATGTTCTGACCTCGGTCGGCCCCTGGACCATGGATCCGGGCGATACGGCCAGGGCGGTATTTGCCGTGGTGGCGGGAAACACATTATCCGAACTCCAGGCAGCCTCGGATTCTGCCCTTTATATCTGGAATAATCCATCGACATCCGTATCTGCTATTACCGGGTCGGTTTCCGGTATGGTGGAAAGGACAGCCGGAAGGGGGCCGATCTCCGGGGCCAAAGTGGTGGCCTATCAGGGGGTGGCGCCCATTGACTCGGCCAATACGGATAACAACGGACGGTATTTCATCAGCAATATCTCCGGCGGGCTTTACGATTCGCTGATGGCCTCGGCGGTAAATTACCTGCCTGCCAGCTTGAGCAATGTTACCGTTACCAATGAGCAGAATAATGGGGGAAACAATTTAGCGTTGGTATCCTCCCGGGCCGACCTGTCGGGCGCTATTGTCCGGGCTGATGGAATCACTCCGGTAAAGATGGCTCGGGTCGATATCCGGGGCACCAATAGTGATTCCACTTTTTCCGATGTTTCCGGGTATTATCAGTTTTCAAACCTGAAAACTACCGCCGGGGACACCCTGATCTTCTCTGCTCCTTACTGCCTGACCGACACGGTGCCCGGCATCATTTTGGCTGAGGATTCCGCTTCGGCCTGCAATCATACCATGCATTCCCTGACCGGCTGGATCGACGGCCGAATAACCAAGTTAGACGGCATCACTCCGATTGCCGGGGCGTCGGTCAAAGCCGCCAGGCCGGCCGATACCGTTTCCACCGTAACCGGTTGGGACGGCACATACAGCATTCCCGGCCTGACCTCTGACACTTACACCGTTTTGGTTTCTGCCGCTTGGTTTGCTCCCGATTCGATGCCCGGGATTGTGATAGCGGCCGACTCTACTGCTTTGGTGAACCTGTCGCTCAAGCAGGCCAACAATATCTCCAGCCTGATCTGGCGGAAAAAATCAACCATGCCCTCTTGGAGATACGGAGCCGGAACCTGCCAGGTTCAGGGGAAGGTCTATGTATTCGGGGGGCGCGACTATTTGGGGGCCACCAATACCGTTTTCTGCTACGATCCGGCAGCCGACACTTCCCGGGGCGACCCCTGGACCAGCCTGTCCGACATGCCGATTGCCCGATACGGGCTGGGGGCGGCCGCGGTAGGGGACAGCATCATCTATGTGATTGGCGGCTACGATAACGACAGCCTGCCGCTGTCAACAACTCACGCCTACCTGCCAGCTTCAAACAGCTGGGTAACCGGCCTGCCTGCTATGCCCACTCCACGGGCATTCATGGGGGTGGCCAGCATCTCTGATACGGTTTATGCCGCTGGAGGGCTTAACAATACGGCTGCCGGGCTGGATACGGTGGAGGCCTATCTGGTATCTGCCAACAGCTGGATAACCCCCAAGGAACTGCTGGGCGGCAATTCTTTTGGCCGGGCCGGAATTGGGTTTGCAACCTTAGACAGTTTGGGCACTAAACGGGTTTATTCCATCGGCGGGCAGAGGGTGGATGGCTCCATTCTGCAGACCAATATCAAATATAATCCCATAACCAATGCCTGGACCATCAGGACTGCGCTTCCCTGGTTATCTGCCTACAGTTCAGCGGTTGCTATAAATGACTCTTTGTATCTGATAGGCGGCAAAAACATAGCTGACGGCTACCTAAAAAAGATCGGCGTTTATAACACCTTTGCCAACAACTGGTCAACGGCCACCGATTACCCGATTACGGCGGCCTACCTTTCAGCCTCGGCTTTGGATTCCGTGGGCATCTGGGTTATGGGCGGCAAAACGGCCGATACGTATATTTCCGATGAAATATACTTTGGCTACAAGGCGGGCGGGATAACCGGCCTGTGCAATACCACCACCAACGGCCCGGTGATCGGCGCCATAGTCAGCGCCATCTCCGGTTCAAAGGTTAAAAACACCGAAGCTACCGATAATAACGGCTACTTTACTTTGGCCGGACTGGAGCCGGGCTTATACAATGTCCATATCTTCAAGGCCGGAGTGATGGATACCATTATTTCGGATTTGGTGGTGCGCTGGGGCAGGGTCACCAATGCTCCTACCGTTACCGGGGTGGCCGGCGGCAAACCGGGCGTGGTGGTCTCAACTTTCGCGTTGCATCCGGCCTATCCCAATCCGGCCAGGGGTTCCTGCAATATCAATTATCAAATACCCTCTAATTCAAGAGTAGAACTTGCAGTATACAATGTTCTGGGACAAAAGGTAAAAACGTTGGTTTCGGGCAACAAGTCTGCTGGCAGCTATTCAATTAAGTGGACGGGGGATGACAGCCGGGGACAAAAGGTGGCCAACGGCATTTATATCTATAGATTGCAGATGAACTCCGGAACGGAAAATAAAACTGCCACCAAGAAATTAGTGTTGCTCAGGTAAGGATTTATGCGCCGTATAAAGATATCTTTATACGGCGCTTTTTTGCTTGACAAATTCCAAACTTTAAGATAACATAAGAAAAATTGAACGATAAGAGGTGCCTTATAGCCGGAAAAATGTCAGTATCACAGTCATCTTTGTTTTAAATGGTGAGCTATGGATACTGGCTATGCTGTAAATTATCGTCGTTATGAAGCCGGTATCCAGATGATACCGGCTTCATTTTCATTAATTATATCAACCGCAAATAATAACGGTGATTCATGAGATGCATTAAGTTTATTTTTATGTCTGTCGCGGTCGCTGGATTTGCTTCCCTTCTGTCGTATGCCCAGGTTTGGACGGCCGACAGCAACCTGACATATTCCGACGGCGGGTCCTACACCGCAACCAACAACAGCCACAGCCTGGCTGTTTTCCAGAACCGGATATATCTGGTCTGGTACGATTTCTATTCAAGCCCGAACAACATGGGCTGCCAGGTCAGATTCAAGCGATACGACGGGAGCGCCTGGTCGGCCGACACCACTGTCGGTTTGATCGGCAACACTAGGCTAAACAACTGGTATCCCTCCTGCGCCACGGACGCTGCTGGAAATTTCCATTTAGTATGGGAAACCAACGAATTCACCACCGATATAGAGAACTTCGAGATTGCCTACCGCAGATATAACAACAATTACTGGACCGCAACTGACAGTCTTACCGCCAGTTCCGGACCGTCATCCAACCCCACGATCGCCGTTGCCGGGGACGGCCGCCTGTTCGTCTTCTGGCAGGATAAGAGGAGCGGACTTTATCGGATTTACTATAGAACCTACGCCGGCTCCAGCTGGGGCTCGGAGGGCATCCTGGGGGAGAATGCTGATTATTGCGGGATGCCGAGCGTTGCCATGTGCCAGGGACTGCCGGCAGTGGTTTGGGAGGACTTCAGTTCCGGGACCTTTCAGGTGCGGTTCCGCAAAATGTCCACCGGCGGCTGGGAGGGCGACAGCCTTATCAGCCACAGTTCCTTGGGGGCTTTCAGCCCGGCCATAGCCGCCGATAATTCCGGCAACATCCATGTGGTCTGGCAGGACTGGTCGCTTAACAGCTCAAAGATATGCTACCGGAAGTATTCCTTCCTGTCAGGGAATTGGGGCCAGGAAACGGTCCTCAGCGGCGCCGCTTTCCGGACGGAAAGCCCGGTAATAGTCTGCCGGGATAGTTTGGTGGATGTCTTCTGGTCGGATGACCGCAGCGGCTACTATGAGATATACCGCCGGCAGAGCGCCAACGACAGCTGGGGACAGGAGGAGCCGGTGACCAATCAGAGGGCATCGGCGGTATTGCCTTCTGTGGCTGCTGATTCACGGGGAAATATGCATCTGGTTTGGACCGGAGATCAACCGGTAGTCAATAAAAGCCCTGATATATTCATTAAAAGTTTATTTATAGATCCCTGGCCCCCGAAAGATGGTGATCTGTCAGACAGTGATGCCAAGCCTTGGTGCAGTATCACAACTTTTCCCAACCCGACTTCGGACCGTTCGACCCTGAAATATTTGATCACATCCCCGGCCGGTAGCCTGCCGCGGCAACTCTCAATATCATATAACTGCAGGATGGATGTTTACAATGTTACCGGCCAGCTGGTCAATACGCTGTTCAGCGGTAATTTAGCCGAAGGGGAACACTCCCTAGAATGGAATGGCAGGGACCGGGCTGGCCAGAAAGTGCCCAGCGGCATTTATTTTGCTAAATTGACTTCCGGGACGGCCTCTGCGATGGCAAAAATAATGGTAGTGAGGTAAAGGAATGAAAAAGTATATAGCGATCGCCGCCATTGTTCTTTATTTTTCGGCTACGGCCCAGGCCGATATTGATATTATCAAATCCGATGAAGCCGGCATGGTTCTTGAGTTCGGGGCGGGGAATATTAAAACCGCTCCAGTAATTGCTGACAATAAAACTTATTACCAAATATCGGTGGAGGGCTGCCTCAATACCATTGACTGCGGGAAACCTTCTTTGCCGCAGTACAGCATAATGCTGGCTGTCCCTTACAATGCTTTGGCAATCATCACCCAGGTAGAACTGCTGGATAGGGAATATATCCCCATTGTCCCTCTTCCCAGTCCGGCCCCGGCCGAGATGGAAAACGGTTTTGTGATCGACCAGACAATATATTCCGGGAGGGCCCAGTACCCCGCTCAGGCGGCCAGCTTGAGCAACCCGGCTTGGGCCGGAAACACCAAGGTATCGACGGCAACAGTTTTCCCGGTCATTTTCGATCCGGCCAATGCCCGGGTGATCTTCAGCCGGAGGATCAGGGTCACCATTGAATACAAAATAATTGGGACCTATCCTCAGGGGATTCAGCCGGCCCAAAGCCAGCTGAACAAAGTGCTGCTGAGAACCGTAGCCAACCCCCAACAGGCTGAAAAATGGGGCTACCGTGCTTTATCCAAGGCCGGCCAATTATCCTGTGACACTATGCCGTATAAGATATTTATCAAAAGCGACGGCATCTATAAAATAGGCTATAACGATCTTCTGGCCGCGGGAATAAATCCCAATCTGACGGACCCCCGGTCATTGAAAATTATAAATAAGGGCCGGGAGGTCGCACTGTACTTCAAAGGCCAGGCGGATGGGGCTTTCGATCCCGATGATTATTTTGAATTTTATGGGCAGGCCAACCGGGGGGACTCCACTTATTATCATCAATTTTCCAATGCCGATGTGTATTACCTGTCATTGACCGGTTCCTACGGCGCCCGGATGACGGAGGAGGACGGAACCCCGGTTTTATCGGGAATGACCCAGGCCAGCCACTTTTCGGAGACCCGCCATTTTGAAAAGGACAGCCTGTTTTACCGTCTGAGCAGTTTGAACAGCGATCAGCACGACCGGTGGTTCTGGAAAAGGCTGGATTATCCGGGAAGCGCGGCCATCGGCCTCGACATTCCCTCCCCGTATATTTCTTCGGGCGACAGCTTCATTATCAAAGGCAGCCTCCACGGGATAACCACAGACTGGCATCATGTTCAGCTGTTGCTAAACGGGTATTTGATAGCCGATCTTACCTGGTATGAACAAACGGAAAAATTATTCATTGCTAAATTCCCAGCAGCAGCAGTCATCAGCGGATCTAATACACTGACGATCAAACATGACACCACTTCCAATACCAGCAACAAGATACTGATCAACTGGTTTGAAATCGATTATAAAAGGGGTTTCAATGTCCCCGGGGGGAACCTGACATTCACCTCCGATAGGAACATTTCCGATTCCCTGGTGCAGTATACCTTAACCGGATTTCCAACCTACACAACCGAGGTTTACAAACTGGGGGTAAGCAAGATCGTCGGCTCGGCTATATCCCTGGGGACCAGCGGTCTGGATTACACTCTGTCTTTTCAGGACAGGATATACGGCGATGAAAAATACTTGGTTATCCTGAGCGATAATAAAAGGAAGCTTTCTCCAGGGGATCTGGTGCCGAACAAAGCGTCAAACTTAAGGGATCCGGCATTCAGCGGCACCAAATATGTCGTCATAACGTCGGATGAACTGAAAGCCTCGGCAGAGAAGATGGTCCAGGTCAGGGGGATAAAATACCCCAATGCGAGCTATGCGCTGACAACGGATATCTACGATGAGTTCAACGATGGAATACCATCGGACAAAGCAATAAAGGATTATCTTAAGCACGCTTTCGATAACTGGTCGATCCAACCGGAATATGTCTTATTGATGGGCGACGGCAGCTACGATCCCCGGAATGTCATCGGAAACAGCAAGCGCGATCAGATACCGGTCCATCTCACCAGGACGGATTATTACGGCGGGATCGCTGATGATGATTATTTTGTAAGGGTCAATGGCGATGATTATTTGCCGGATATATCTATAGGCCGGCTGCCGGTAAACTCCAACGATGAATTTGCCATTTGGGACAATAAAAGGCAGTTGTATGACCAGCGGTTGTTTCTGGACCGGTGGCACAAGGACATCCTGTTTGTTGCCGGCTGGCCCCTCAATATTGAGGACAATTTTTATAGCCCCAGCGATAAACTGGCGGCCATGGTTTCCCCGGTATACGACATTGCCAAGGTATACCACGGTTCTGCCTACCAGAACAAGGAGGACCTGATAAACCGCCTTAATCAGGGGGTGGCGGTAGCGGTGTTTTACGGGCATGGCGGGGCGCAGCTGTGGTCGCACGGGAGCTTCTTCTGGTATTATGATGTTCCCCGGCTGAATAACTGGGGGAGATGGCCCCTGATAGGGTCTTTCACCTGCTCCTCGGGCGCTTTTGAGAGCCCCTTATATACCTCCATAAGCGAATCTTTCATTTTCAATAATGGGGGAGCTATCGGGGTTTACACCAGCAGCGGAGCTTCCTACGGGGATAGCATTACCGGCTGCACTATGGAAAACACCTTTATGGATGCCTGGGATAGGAGGGGGTTCAGGTATTTAGGAGATATAGCATTGTCCTCTAAATACAGCCTGGCCGGGGGATTGCCGCCATCCGGCCAGACCCTGGACATGCTGGCCAGTTATAACCTGCTGGGCGATCCGGCGGTCCGGCTGGCCCTTCCGGATACCGGATTGAGGGTTGAAATATCGCAAACGGCGGTTTTGCCAGGCGATTCCACCCAGATAAAAATAACCGGACCTTTTGGCTCCGGCCTGGCAGTGGTTTCTTTATATGACTCGGGCCGTAGAATTGTTTTACAGAATGCCTTCTCCAGCTCGGCGGGCCAGGCCCAAACGTACATAACTATTCCCGACTCGGCTCTTTCCGGGCAGGCTTACTTGAAGATATACCTGAAAGATGATAACTCCGATTGGGTGGCAGTGGAGTATTTGGGCATAAGCCGGCCGGCCGTATCGGGGATCAAGGTAATTCCTTCCGCCCCCACCGATATTGACAGCATACAAATCACCGGGATCGTCCAGAGCCTTTCGGGCATTGATTCGGTTTGGTGCCGCTGGCGCTGGGGAAGCTATAACGATACCACCGACACCGGTGGCGTTTTTAAGCAGGCCTTGATGTCCCTGTCCGGCGATTCTGCCAGACTGAACAACAAACTGTACCTGACCGGGTTGGAGGGGAACTACCCCCCGCAGTCCGAGATATACCTGGTCTTCCGTATTTTGGCGCAGGACACTTTCGGCAATATTACGACCGGACGCTGGGAAAACCACAAAATACTACGCCGGGCCGATCTGGCTCCCTCCAGCCAGGCTCAGGGATCGGTTTACCTGGGGGGCAAGAGAGTTCTTACCATAAACGCCTCAATTAAGAACCAAGGGGATATTGACGCCGATTCGATCCCGGTATATTTCTATCGTTCAAGCGACGATTCGATTTTGGGTTTCGGTAGTATTGACACCATTGCCGCCGGGAAGGAAAAGAAGCTAAGCCTGCCATGGACGATTGAGGGGGAGTTCACCCAGCTATATTACAGGATAGATCCACTTCGGACACTGATATCGCCGTATCCCCAGGAGGATACCACTAACGACAAGTCGGTGGCCTATTGGGTGCCCTCTCAGGATTTCTATTATTATCAACTGGATGCAAGAGGCAACAATCAGGATACCCTTGATTATTATTCCAAGGCCAAAGCTTTTTTCCCTGATTCCTGCCTGCACGACAGCGCGGTAGCTATTATCGGCCGGAAGCTGTTCGATATAAACGCCATTGCCCAGTCCGGCTTGATCCCCTTTGACAGCTTGGGGCAGGCCTATTTTGTGGGCCTGATAGATTCCTCCCGGGTTTTTGACAACAGCCGGGAATTATGGGTATCCTTAAAGTTGGAGAATATCGACAGCACTACGGACTTGAATAATCTAAAACTTTTTAGACTTGAAGATATTACCGGAATGTGGCAACTCATCCCCTCGCAGATTGACAGCAACTATATCTCCGGATATTCTCCCAAGCCCGGAACATTTGCCGCCATGTATTCCACGGACACTACCGGTCCGCATATAACCGCCAAGGTTGACCAACAGGCGGTAGGCTGGGGGCAGATTATCAGTGTTCCCGATCCCCAATATTCAGTCATGATCGAGGACCGGGATGGAATAAATGTCGATTCAATATGGCTTAAATTGGATAATCAGATTATAAGTAAAGCAAACTACAGCCTGGCGATTAATCCTGATAAAAATTACAGCGTTCAGCTGGTATATTCCGCCAAATTAGATAATGGAAAGCATAGCCTGGAAGTTGGAGCGGCGGATAATTTGGGCAACAAATCTTCTCTTAAAATATTCAATGATGTAAAAATAGAATTCTCCCTTAAAGAAATCGCAAACTATCCCAACCCGGTTAACGGGGATATCACAACCTTTTATTTCTTTGTGGGCGCTGTGGCCGATAGATATGAGGTTAAAATATTTACGGTTGCAGGAAGGCAGATCAAAACCTTCAAGGGTGGATTGACCTCCGGAGTACGCACATTTGAATGGGATCTGTGTGATGATAACGGAAACGGTATAGCTAATGGTGTATATTTTTATAAGGTAATCGTCTTCCAGAACGGCACTAAGCTGGAGAAGACAGGCAAGATGGCTATTCTTCGGTAAAAAATTACGGCAAAAACTTAAAATTGGTGTATGGATGAAAAAAACACTTAGCATCATATTTTTAGCAACATTCCTCTGTGCGAGCATGGCCACTGCTGAGGAATACGGCGGAGAGTTCTTAAATCTTCCTGTGGGGGCAAAAGCCATGGGTATGGGCGGAGCCTTCGGCCCGGTGGCCGATGACGCCAGCGCTTTATACTGGAACCCGGCCGGATTGGGCAGGCTGAAGACCCCCGAGATAATGCTGACACACACTGTTTTATTTGCCAATTTAGCCAGTCATGACTATCTGGCCCTGGTATGGCCAATGAACAGGAAAATAACAGTCGGAGCCGGCTGGATCAGGCTGGGGGTTGACGATATCCCCAGGTTTTCATACACCGTGGGGACCCCGCCGGTGGGATCTTTCGGCGATAACGAAAATGCCTTCTTTTTCTCGGCCGGCGCCTCATTTGATAAAATCACCTTGGGCAAGCCTTGGAAAATATATCCGGGCGGCAGCATCAAATTCATCTATAACAAATTGGATGACAGGCAGGCAACCGGGCTGGGGGTGGATGCAGGAATTTTAATCGATATTGACCTGGCAGAATGGTTCATCCGCCGGGCTGAATCCCGACCTTTGGTTGGCATGCTTCCGGTAGCGATTGAAAATTCCAATTTGGGATTGTTCTCCCTGAGCGCCGTAGCCCAGGATGTCGGCGGCACCAGTATAGCCTGGAATACGGTCAAAAAGCACAACGATGTTCGCCCGGCAATATATAAAATGGGCCTGGCCTATCGGCAGCCGGTAAACATATTTAGAAGTACTGTGACGATAGCCTGGGAGGGATCGACCGAAGATTATCAAAAGGGAAGGCTGGGAACAGAACTAAAATACAGGAATATACTGGCTTTTCGGGCCGGACGGGAACAATCCCAGCCCACCTTCGGGGCCGGATTATCTATCTGGCGGTTCAATGTTGATTATGCCCATAACAGCCATGATCTGGGCAACACCCATCGGGTGGGGGGAAGTTATAAGATGAAGTGAATTCGATGATCATCTGTGATGATTTTGTATAAGCGAGGCGGATAATTACTCCACCTCGCTTTGCTTTGAAAATATTTCTTGCCTGATGGTAAAATATAGGTTATCATACTGATAAATGTAATTGCAGAAGGGGCACATGTCCGTAAAAACTGTTTTCATGGACCGGGACGGGACCATTAATGTTGACACCAATTATATCAATTCTCCCCAACAGTTAAGTTTGCTGCCAAACTCCGGCCGGGCCGTCAAACTGCTCAATGAGAAAAAATATAAAGTTGTGGTGGTCAGCAATCAGTCGGGGGTGGCCCGGGGATATCTGACCCTTAAAACCCTGGGCGCCATTCATCGGAAATTACGGCAACTGCTCAAGAAAGACGGGGCGATCTTGGATGCCATCTACTATTGTCCTTACCATCCTGATGAAAAGACTCCCTGTCGCAAGCCTGATATCGGGATGGCCCGGCAGGCGGAGAAAGACCTGAAAATCAGCCTCGGGAAATCATACATGATCGGCGACAGCCGGGCCGATATCGAGTTTGGGAATAATATCGGGGCAAAGACCATACTGGTGCTTACCGGCAAGACCAAGGGAAGCGAGCCCTGGCTGAAAAAATATAAAATTGACTGTGTGGCCGATGACCTGTTGGGGGCGGCCCTGTGGATAACAAGCGATGGATAAATTATGAACAACATTACAGCCATAATAATCGCCAGGAACGAAGAGCAGAATATCGCTAACGCCATAGCCAGCCTGAAAGACTTTTCAGAAGTCATCGTTATGGATTCGGGCAGTACCGACCGGACAGTGGAGATCGCCAGTTCTTTAGGGGCCATAGTATATCAGACTGACTGGCCCGGCTATGCCCGGCAACGCCAGAGAGCCATCTCGAAGGCAAATAATGAGTGGGTGCTTTTTCTGGATGCCGACGAGGCGCTGGATGACAAGTTGAACCAGGAGCTAAGAAGAATCTCCCTGGCCGGTCCGGCCAGAGGGTATTTTATTAAAAGGGATAATTATTTCATCGGGCAAAAGATAAAACACTCCCGGTGGGGCAATGATTGGCAGCTAAGGCTGTTCCATAAGGGATCGGCCAGCATCCCGGAGGTTGATATCCATGAAGGAGTGTTAATAAACGGTCCGACGGGGAGGCTGGTCACTGGCTGCATAAAGCACCATACGGTTCCGAATCTTTTCCGGTATTTGGAAAAGACCAATGAATATACCTCCCTGGAGGCCAAACAGAAGACCCGGGAGGGCCGCCGATTTTCAGCCTTTAGGCTGTTGTGGGAACCTCTGGCGGAGTTTTGGAAACTTTATATTGTCCTTCAGGGGTGGCGCGAGGGGATCCGGGGCTTGGCCATAGCCGGCCTGTCGGCCCTGGGGCGTTTTGTGGTGATGGCCAAGATCAGGGAGGCCGGAAGTGGATAAAATTTCGGTAATGCTGAATACCTACAATGGCGGGCAGAAGCTGGCCAGCTGTTTGGAATCGGCCCAATGGGCCGATGAGATAGTGGTGATAGATTCCGGCAGCACCGATGGCTCCGTCGAGCTTATTAAAAAACACACCGACAGGTATTTTCACAACGACTGGCCCGGGTACCTGGCCCAGCGGGAATTCGGCATGCAGCGATGCACCGGAGAATGGATATTGATACTGGATCAGGACGAGTATATCACTGACCAATTGAGGGATAAATTACTGGACATCTGCAGTAATCCTGAGACCTACCGGGAATATAACGCCGGTTGGGTAAGAAGGGTGGAACATTTCTGGGGCCGGCAGATCAGATACGGCAACTACAACCCCAGCTATCAGCCACGCCTGGCCCGGAGAGGAAAATGCCGCTGGACCGGGTTCGCCCACACCTGGATAGAGGTAGAGGGCGGGGAGAAAAAGATTCTTAGGATAAAAGAGCCTCTATGGCACGATGCCTATAACACCCCTTTTGATTATTTCAACAAGATTAACCGCTATTCCGAACTGGATGTGGAGGAGCGCCTGCCAAAGGGATACAATCCCAGCCTGGCCCGGGTAATATTTTCCCCATTGGGAATGTGGTGGAAATGCTTTATAGTTCACAAAGGATACCGTGACGGGGCTCACGGTTATATGAATGCCACCGCCATGATGGTCTACTGGTTCTTCAGGCTTTCCAAGGCCTGGCATTGTCGCTGGCTGGAGAAGAATCGGCCCGATACCTGGGAAGACTATCAACGGAAGACAGGCAATGACCGGGGGCCTAGATCATGAGAATATCGGCAACGGTGATAACTAAAAATGAGGAAGGCAATATCGAACGGTGCCTTTCCGCATTGGATTTCGTGGATGAGATCGTGGTGGTTGATGCCGAAAGCTCGGATCGCACGGTGGAGCTGGCTGGAAAATTTACGGAGCGGGTCTATATCAACCTCTGGCCGGGACATATCCAGCAGAAGAACCACGCCATAGAATTGGCCCAGGGTGAATGGATCCTGTCGGTGGATGCCGATGAGGTGATAACCCCGGAACTGAAACAGGAGATACTGGCCGCCAAGAAAAACCATGATCAGGCTATCGACGGTTATCACATTCCCCGTCGTTCCAATTTCATCGGAAGATGGATAACCCATTGCGGATGGTCTCCCGATTACCATCTTCGGTTGTTCCTGAAGAGCAAGGGTCGTTTCGGCGGGATGAACCCGCACGATATAGTTGTTTTGAAGGGGACCACGGCATATTTCAGACAGCCCATGCTGCATTACACCTATCCATCATTAGAAATATATTTATCCAGGCTGAACAGTTACACTACCATTGCCGCCAAGGAACTGAAAACCCGTAATAAAAGGTTCCGATTAAGGCATATAATATTGTCACCCCTGGCCACTTTTTTAAAAATGTATATACTTAAGGCCGGGTTTATGGACGGGTGGGAGGGATTTATGTTGTGCGTTCTTTCGTCCTATTACGTGCTGGTCAAATACCTCAAACTTTGGGAACTGAACCTTCAGGAAGTTATGAGTGAAAATTAATATCGTACATGTCTGCAGTTCAGCCTCCTGGGGTGGAATGGAAATGATTGTAGCCCGCCTTGCCTATTTGCAGAACGTCCTCGGTTACCAGGTAACGGTCGTTTCGGGGAAAGATACTCCACTGTCCACCAGATGTCAGGAACTTGGTATTGATAACCAACCGATCATTGCCAACAGTTCTTTTGGCTTGAGCGGTTTTTCTCGTTTTCTGAAGTATGTAAAAAAGACCGAGCCCGATTTAATTCATGTCCACTACTCAAAGGACCTCAACCTGGCTGTGCCGGTTAAGCATCTCACCGGGGGGAAGATCGTCTTTACTAAACATCTGGGATCCTATATCAAAAAAAAGGATCCCTGGCACCAGTTTGTGTACCGGGGGGTTAACCGGGCTACGGCTATCTCCCGGCTTATAAAGGACAACCTTATCGAAACGACCCCGCTTTCCGAGAGAAAAGTAGATATCGTCTATTTGGGCACCGATACGTCCAGATTTATTCCGGATTTTATTCAGAGAAAGGCGGTTCGAGATGAACTGGGCATATCTAACGATACTATCCTGATCGGCATGATGGGCCGGATATCCTACGGCAAGGGTTATGAGGATTTTATCGAAATGGCCCAAGCTCTGTCCGGAAAGAATATCGAATTCCTTCTTATTGGCGGGCATAGCAAGAACGAAGACGATTACGGCAGTAAGGTCGAAAGGGATATTAAGGATAAACTGGGCCCCAGGGCCCATATGACCGGGTTCAAAGATGACCGTGAAAGGTATCTGCAGGCTCTGGATATATTTGTATTTCCTTCTTATGCCGAATCCTTCGGTTTGACTCTGACCGAGGCCATGGCCTGCGGGCTTCCCTGCGTGGCCTACGGCAAGGATGGCGTCCTGGATATAATAGAAAACAGGAAGGACGGTCTGCTGGCCGAGGTTAGGAATATAAAAGATTTGATCCAAAAAACAAGCATTCTTTTCGATGACGAGGGTCTGAGGATAAAACTGGGCAAGGCCGGACGGGAGAAAGTAATGAATAGATTTTCCGATTCCCAGATGTTACTGGGGTTTGAAAGAATATATAAACTATCGCTGGACAATCAATGAAGCTGGATGCGAAAAAGATACTGGTTCTGAGAATGAGCGGTGTGGGAGATGTATTGTGGACCACACCTTTTTTGGCCAACCTGAGAGCGGCCTATCCAGCAGCGCACATCTCCTACATGGTCAAGGAGTTCTGCGCTCCGGTGCTGTATAATAATCATGATATTGATGAGATCGTTATATTTAAAAAAGATAAAATCTTCAAGCAGTTATCATTTTTAAGAAACCTTAGAAAGGACGGGTACGATCTGACCATAGACCTGGTAGGAACGCCTAGAACTGCCATCCAATCGGTGATCTCCGGGGCCGGTAACAGGATCGGTTTCGATTTCGGCTACCGGAGATTCTTTTACAGCCACCTGTTGAATGCCAGGGCCGCAAACTACGGTCATGAAGTTGAGTTCAACCTTTCGGTGCTGAAATATCTGGGGATACCGGTATCACGGAAAGACCTGGTTTTCAACCTGACGGATGAGGAAAAGAAATACCAGCAGGGTATTTATAGATCTTTGGCGTTGGGCGGAGACCGGGTTATCGGCTTGATCCCCACCGGAGGATGGGCCTGCAAGCGATGGCCGATAGATAATTATATAGCTGTGGCTAAAGCCCTGTCGTCCGACCCCAATAACAAAATACTGATATTCTGGGGTAGTCCTTCGGAAGAGACCGATGCCAAAGTCATTTTATCAGTCTGCCAGTCGTCAAAGCTGATCCCCAGAACCAGCCTGCGGCAGATGGCGGCCTTGCTTTCCGGCTGCGACTTAATAATCGGCAATGATTCCGGCCCGTTGCATATAGCCACCGCCTTTAAGATCCCGGTGATTTCTTTTTACGGGCCGACCGTTCCCAGAAGCCAGGGGCCATGGGGCCAGGGGCATGTCGTGCTTCAGGACAAGCAGCTGGATTGTCTGGGATGCAACCGGATGGACTGCCCGGACCCCAAATGTATGGCCGGGATCCCTCCCGACAGGGTCATCAAAGAGGCGCAAAGATCATTATATAATGCCGGAAAAACTTAGACCATCTATCGAAAAAATAAATGGAATGCTCAATAGATATTATGGGCAGCCCAGATGGACCGCTTCCCGTCCGCTGATGGATGTTTTGGTGGAGACCATTTTGTCCCAGAATACCAGCGACAGCAACAGTCACCGGGCATTTCTGGCCTTGAAGAAAAAATACCCCCGCTGGGAGACCCTGGCCGGCGCCGAGGCCGGCAGCATAGCTCTGACCATCAGGGCCGGAGGACTGGCAAATATCAAATCGCGAAGGATCAAGGAGCTGATTTCATTCATCGTTGGGAAGCAGGGGAGGGCCGGGCTGGAGTTCCTGAAAAAACTGCCCCGGGGGGAGGCCTATCAGTACCTGCTGGCGATCAAGGGAGTGGGCCCCAAAACCGCCGCCTGCACCCTGCTGTTTGGGGCCGGGATTCCGGTCTATCCGGTGGACACTCATATCTATCGGGTTTCAAACCGGCTGGGCTGGGTGAGGAAAAAAGAGGACCGGGAAAAATTTCAGGACCGATTCCGCAAGCTTGTCCCGGATGAGATGGTTTATCCCCTGCATCTGAACATAATTGAGCATGGCCGGAAAATCTGCCATCCCCGGAAACCGGAATGCCCCGGATGCCGTTTAATCAAGTTATGTAACTGGAAGGAGAAAACCCATGAAGCGGTATATTAACGCCGATGTGATGGGCTTATTGATCGCAGGATTGATCCTGGGATGCAATGCTCAGCCCAAAAAGGCTGATTTTCAGGCCCAGAAGCCGGTAGTGATAAACATCCTGGCGGACAGCACCATGCCCCCAGCGGCCAAGGACACCGTCAAGCCGGCGGAGAAACCAGATTCTCTTAAATATGGCTTTCAGATCCAATTTTCCGGCCAGGGCGAGTTCCATTTCTATGACGACAATGACCGGCATACCGGGCCGGCCACTCCCGATGAATACCTGCCCATCGTGGAGGCCCTTTTAAAGCAGCCCAGTCTGCATGAACAGGAGAGGGCCGGCCTGGAGAACATCAAGGCCAAGATAACCCGCACCGGAAGCGCCGCCGAGTTCGCCACCACCCGAAAGATACCGAATCTTTCTTACCAGAAGAACAGCGATGGCTCGGTTAATGCTGAGTACAAGGGGGCCGGGGAGATCACGGTGCGGATCAGACCCGGCGGCATCAGCCCCATCAAAATGTCTTTGAAGATATGGAACGACAAATTGATAAAAAATGCTGGATATGACATCCCTCCGGCCATCGGCCGGAGCGGCCAGCTGGCGGTATCGGCTCTGATGGACGATTTTGTGATATCCTGGGATGTCAACGGAGACGGCAAGGACGACAGCGAGCTGGAGCCCCGGAAGCTTGACAGCGCGGCGGTGGCAAACTAAACGAGGAATATGTAAATGCCCAGGCTGATTGCCCATGTGGATATGGACTGCTTCTTCGCGGCGGTCGAAGTGCTGGATAACCCGGCGTTAACGGGCAAGCCGGTGATCGTGGGGGCCGATCCCAAAGGGGGCAAGGGTCGCGGCGTGGTATCAGCGGCGTCATATGAAGCTAGGAAATTCGGGGTTCACTCGGCCCTGCCGGTCTCCCAGGCCTTTGCTCTGTGTCCCCAAGGGATATTCCTGCCGGGAAGGATGCGGCGATATTCGGAAATATCAGATAAAATCATGGAAATACTGAAAGGCTTCACTCCGCAGATCGAACAGATCTCGGTGGATGAAGCCTTTTTGGATCTAAGCGGCTGCCAGAGGCTTTTCGGGGAACCCCGGGAGATCGCCCGGAAAATAAAAACGGCCATAAAATCTCAATTATTCCTTACTGCATCGGTTGGCATGGGGTCCAATAAATTGGTGGCCAAGATCGCCTCCGACCTGCAGAAACCGGACGGACTGGTGATAGTGCCCGAAGGCGGGGAGAAAAAATTTCTAGCCCCGATGGCATCGGGAAAATTGTGGGGCGTCGGGCCAAAGACGGCGGATAGGTTAAAACAAATGGGGGTCGAAACAATCGGGCAGCTGGCCGAATATAACCCCAAAAGACTGGAGGTTGTTTTCGGTAAAATGGGGGCCTATCTTCACGAACGGGCTAACGCCATAGATGAAGATCCTGTCAGCCAGGGAGATCAAGTCAGGTCCATGGGCCGGGAGCACACTTACGACGAGGATACCGGAAGCAAAGAGGATATCCACCGTACGCTTTTGACCCTGTCCGAGCAGGTGGCCACTGCCCTGAGGGCCGAAGGGGTAAAAGGGCGGACCATCACTCTCAAACTGAGGTATCAGGACTTCGAAACCCATACCTACGGCAGGACGGTAGAAAATGCAGTTGACAACGCCATCGAGATCAATACCATAGCCCGAATGCTTTTCGACAAGAACTGGCAGACCTTTCGCAAGATCCGGCTGATAGGCGTATCGGCCTCCAATCTGAACCAGGGAGAGGACCAGCTGGGCTTGTTCGACGATTCGCAAAGTAAAGTTAAGAATGAGAAGCTGGATAAAGCAGTGGATGAAATAAGGGAAAAATATGGCAGAAAGGCCGTCAAACGGGCGGGGGAGATGTAGAGTGCTAATCGGGGCAATATTATTAGGCTTTTTTGCCACCAAGACACTAAGGCACCAAACTGAATTAGCTCTTTGATTACGGGGTTTTAATAAACTTCGTGTCTTTATGGTTAATGGTTTCTTATATTTGATGCCGTGATTAGTAGGATTTATTTGGCAGAATATCTATAGACCAAGATCGCCGCCCCAACGGCCCCGGCCACGGGACCTAGTCGGGCGGTTTTTATTTTCAAGCCTTTGGCATTATACGGCATCACTCTTTTATGCATCTCCTCCTTGGCCGGGTCAATTAAAAATTTTCCGGCCTGGATCACTCCGCCGCCCAGCACGATCACCTGGGGGTTAAAAATATTGGCAATGCTGGCCAAGGCGACGCCTAGTATCTTCCCGGTCTCGAAGAATGTTTTGACTGCGGCAACCTCGCCCCTTTTGGCCCGAACCGATATTTCAGCCACGGTGAATTCTGAATTTTGAATTCTGAATTTTGAATTCAGGGAGCGGTAACGCTCCATTATGGCTTCGGTGCCGACCATCGCCTCCAGGCAGCCGTGATTGCCGCATTTACAGCGCGGGCCGTCCATCTTGACCGTCATATGGCCCAATTCACCCGCCCCGCCATGAGCCCCGGTCACCAGCTTGCCGCCGATTATTATTCCCCCGCCCACTCCGGTGCCGATGGCCAGCCCTATCACCTCTGAATATCCTTTGGCCGCTCCAATGGCATATTCGGCGGCCACCAGGCAGTTGACGTCATTTTCTATCAGGATCGACAGATCTATTCCGGACATTTTGTTTCTGATCAATTTCAGCAGGGGAACCGCTCCCTGCCAACCGGGAAGATTGGGGGAATTACGCACCATGCCGTTCTCCACCAGCCCGGCTGAACCGATGCCCAGAGCCGTTATCCGGCGCCTTGATCTTTCCGCGGCGGCCAGGTTGTTCTTGATCGAAGAAACGATGTTGTCGACCACTCGGGAGATACCCAATCCGGCCTGGGTCGGTATCTGGCCTTGGGTGATGATCTTATTGAGGACAGGATCGAATATAACGGATTTGATGTTGGTCCCGCCCAGGTCCAGCCCCAGAATTGCCTTTCTCATGGTCTTCCAATCCAATATGTTTCCGAAAGAGTATCATAATCATGAAATAATATCAAGCAGATATTGCGATGCACCAGCTATACGCGGCCCTTTTTAACTTGACTTGAAGATTTTATTTAAGGTAAAATGACGATCAAAGCTATAAATTACCGCAACACTCAAACCACCGGATATTGTATCATTGCCGGGATTTCTATATTTAAATCAGAGATTGGATTATATGGGAAAGATACCAGAAAAATACGAGTTTGCCGAGATCGAAAAAAAGCTGATGCAGCGCTGGCTGGATGAGAAGATGTTCCAGTGGGACGAAAACCGCGGACGCAATGAAACGTTCGTGGTTGATACTCCGCCGCCCACGGTAAGCGGCTCTCTGCATGTTGGCTCGGCCTTCGGCTACATCCAACAGGACGTGATCGTCCGCCAGAAAAGGATGAAAGGTTTAAATATATTCTACCCCATGGGCTGGGATGACAACGGACTTCCCACCGAGCGGCGGGTGCAGAATTTCTACAACGTCCGGTGTAACACCCATCTGCCGTATCAGCCCGGCTTCAAACCCAAGAACGATAAAAAATCTCGTCCCGAGGAGATCAACCGGGACAATTTCATCGAGCTCTGCCACAATGTCACCGGAGAGGACGAAAAGGTCTTCAAACAGCTATGGCAGCACCTGGGCCTGTCCATCGACTGGCGGCTGGAATACGCCACCATCGACGACCTCTGCCGGAGAACCTCGCAGCTGTCGTTCGCAAAGCTTTTTCGTGACGGCCATGTCTACTCCATGTTTGCCCCCCATCTGTGGGATGTTGATTTTCAGACTGCGGTATCACAGGCCGAAGTGGAGGATAAAAATTTACCGGGATTCTTCCATAACATCAGATTTGGAGTAGAGGGTGATTCGACAGGCTCATCACAAGCGGCATCGTTTGTCATTGCTACCACCAGGCCGGAATTGCTGGCCTCCTGCGTGGCGGTGATCGCCCATCCCGATGATGAGAGATACAAATCGTTGTTCGGCAAAAAAGCGGTGACCCCGCTGTTTCATGTTCCGGTGCCGATCATTGCCAACGACAAGGCCGATCCCGAGAAGGGCACCGGTATCCTGATGGTCTGCACCTTCGGCGACGTCATGGATGTCGAATGGTGGCGCCAGTACAAACTTCCACTCAGACAGACCATAGGCCGCAACGGCCGGATGATGCCGGTACAGTTCGGTACCCAGGGTTGGGAAAGCCTGGCTGTGGACAAGGCCAATGAATTTTACGGACAGATCTCCGGAAAGAACATCAAGCAGGCGCAGGCTGCAGTAGTTCAGATGTTGAGAACCTCAGAGGCTGAGGCCTTGCCGGGACTGGGTGTGCCATTGACCGAGGAGCCAAAGCCCATCGAGCATCCGGTAAAAATGTATGAGAAGGGCGAGCGCCCGCTGGAGATAATCCCCACCCGTCAGTGGTATATCCGGATAATGGATAAGAAAGAGGCCCTGATAGAACAGGGCAACAAGATCAATTGGCATCCCGATTTTATGAAGGTTCGCTACGAGAACTGGGTGCAGGGCTTGAACCAGGATTGGTGCGTCAGCCGCCAGCGGTATTTCGGGGTGCCGTTCCCCATCTGGTACAAGCTGGACTCAGAAGGTAATCCCGACTACGAAAATCCCATTCTGGCCGATGAAAAAATGCTACCCACCGATCCCCAGTCGCATCCCGCCCCGGGATTCGATGAAAGCCTGCGGGACAAGCCCAACGGTTTCACTGGCGACCCCGATGTGATGGATACCTGGGCCACCAGTTCCATGACCCCGCAGATCGCCAGTCACTGGGCGCTGGATGATGGTCGCCACGGCAAGGTGTTTCCCATGGATATCCGCCCCCAGGGGCCTGAGATCATCCGCACCTGGGCCTTCTACACCATAGTCAAGGCTTATTTGCACGAAAACCAGATCCCTTGGCATAGCGTGCTGGTTAACGGATGGATCCTGGATCCCGACCGTAAGAAGATGTCCAAAAGCGTAGGCAATGTGATCACCCCGGAACATCTGTTGCAGCAGTATTCGTCGGATGGGGTCCGCTACTGGTCGGCCAAGGCCCGGCTTGGGGTGGATACCGCCTACGATGAGGCCATGTTTGCCAACGGCAAGCGGCTGGTCACCAAGTTGTACAACGCCTCCAAGTTCGTATCCGGCCACCTGCTGAACCAGGATCTGGCTTCTCTGACTTCGGACAGGATCACCGAGGAATTGGACCGCAGTTTTATGGATCATCTGCTGCAGGTGGTGAACAAGGCTGGCAAGCACTTTGATAATTTCGAATACGCCGATGCTTTGCAGTATACCGAATCATTCTTCTGGGAAAAATTCTGCGATAATTATCTGGAGTTGGTCAAGGTACGGGCCTATCAGGAGGAGATGACCCCGGGGAAGATCTCGGCCCTGGCCACCCTGAAATTCACCCTGTCGGTTCTGTTGAGGCTGTTCGCCCCGTTTGTCCCTTTCTTTACCGAGGAGGCCTGGGGCTGGATATTCGCCTCGGAGCAAGGCCGAAATAAATCGATACACACCTCTGCCTGGCCGGAAGAGAAGGAATTCTCCGGCATAGCAAAACCAGGGGTGAACGATGCTTTCGGGGCGGCCATGGAGGTCCTGGCCGCGGTCCGCAAGGCCAAGAGCGAGGCCAAGGTCAGCGTCAAGACGCCCCTGAAGAGCCTAACAATATCGGGTGATAAGGAGGATATAAAGGTCATAAAATTGATCTGGAATGACCTGTTGCCGACGGCAGGTGCCAATGATGCTATAACAATTGAGGGCAAGCCGGAAGGCAGCAGGTTCGAGATCAAAGCGGAACTCTAACTATAAAAGGAGTAAAATGAAAAAGGCGGCGCTGGTTGTTGGTCTATGTCTTTTATTGACCGGCTTGGCCATGGGCGGTACACAAAAAACCACTATCTCGGTGATGGACCTCAATACCTCTTCGGGCCTTTCTCAGAAGGAGCTTTCCCTGCTGACAGACAAACTGCTGAACAGTTTGGTGGAATACCGGGTTTACGATGTGGTGGAAAGATCAAAAAGAGACGAAATCCTCAAAGAACAGGGCTTCCAGATGACCGGGGCCTGCAGCGAGGCCTCCTGCCTGGTTGAAATCGGCCAACTGCTGGGCGCCCAGAAGATGATCGGCGGCACTATCGGTAAATTAGGCGCTATCTATGTGGTGGAACTGCGGATGATAGACATCCAGAGCGGCGGCATAGACCTGTCTTTCTCCCGTAATTACGGGAAAATAGCTGACTTGCTAAGCGCTATGAAGGAAGCGGCCGAGATATTCTCCTCCTGGAAGCCGGGGGCCGGCCAATCCGCCAAACCGGGCGGGCTTTTTGTAGTCACCGAACCCGACGGCGCCAAGATCCTGGTGGACGGCAAAGAACATACTGGTTTGACTCCGAACCTGAT
>JAHJLF010000054.1 GCA_018821925.1 Candidatus Edwardsbacteria bacterium | reverse complement strand
GTATTCCCGGAAGTTCAAGGAGATCGGCCGCAAGGTGCGCCTGGTGGCCTGCATAGACGGGTTGAAGATCAATCACAAGGTCCAGGATTATTACGGGGAACAGGTCAAAAAGCTTCTGGATGGGACGATTATTTGCTTCGCCCGGTATGGCAAGGACCCGATGGCCAGAATGACAGTGCGTACATCATCCCGCAAGGTAAAATTTGATATAAATATTTATGACACCCGGGAGCAGGCAACAGAGGCGGTCGAGAAAATAAAGTAAAAACCGGGCATAAACTCTTTCCTGAAAACAGCCGGAACAAAGGCATTCCTTTTAAAAGGAGGAGGCTGAAATATGGATCTTGATTACAAAATCTGGACCGATCCTGTTAAGAACCGATTATACTTGGTGATCAAAGGCCCCATTTCGGACGAAACGGCCAAAGCCGCCGCCGATAAGACCATGGAGGAGGCCAAAAAACTCCAATCCGGTTTTACCGTAGTAAGCGATATCTCCCAAGCCCATCCCATCGGTCCCAAAGGCGCTATCGAGATCAAGCGGGCTCAGGCCTTTTTGGGATACTTGGGGGTCAAACGCATGATCCAGGTCGTACCACCGTCCGGCAGCGAAGAGGCCAAACAGCAGGGGAATCCTCCGCGGGGATATCCTACCGCCAATACGGCTTCTTCCATTGATGAAGCCGATATCATATTGGATAGATCGGCATAAGCCGGTATCGAACCATCAAATGAATGAAGGAGGTGTCCGAAATGTGGACTCCGGTCATAGGCCGGAATGCGGGCGCTTTATGGAAGATCCTCAATGCCAAGGGGGAACATAACCTCAGCGCCCTTAAAAAGCAGGCCAAGCTGGACGATAAACATCTTTACCTGGCCATAGGCTGGCTGGCCCGGGAGGACAAGATAAAGTTCACCCAAAATAAAAACCAAATCACAATTTCCCTGAAATAATCCTTATGGAGCAGTCAATATGTATGCCACGGTAATTACCGAACGGGAGAAACAGCTGGGTTTCGTTCTGGGCCAAATGCCCCATCCCAAGAGCCAGTATTTGGCAGAGCCGGAAATCGTTTCTGCGGTGCTGTTCAGATTAGATGGAAATAATGTGATTGCCAAGGTTATTGATCCGATAGGCGGATATCGTTATTATCATAAGCATCAGCTGGGAGACGGCTGGGTAACCGTCAGCAATGTTGAAGTCGATCCCCAGGAGGCCATCTTAAAGACCAGGGAATACCTTTCCAGTCATGAAGCAACGGAGATTTGCTGATATGACGTTGATAAAATGGGCCGCCAAATACAAGGTAAACATCGAGGAAATAGATGATCAGCATATAAAACTTGTCGAACTAGTTAATAATCTATATACTGCCCTGAAAGATGATGGGGCCAAAGCCATCTTGGAAGGGATATTGACCGAGATGATGGATTATGCCGAATACCATTTCGATGCGGAGGAGACCTTGTTCGGGCTTCATCTGTACCCCGAGACCATGCAGCATATTCAGGAGCATAATATATTCAAGAAAACCATTCTTGCGCTGAAGGAAAAACACGAAAATGAAGATTATTCTACCAGTGTAGAAACCATGTTTACGCTGCGCGACTGGCTGACCAAGCATATATTGGAGGAGGATCAAAAATACGTACCATTTTTTAATGGTAACTCCGCATTGTAAGATAGTATTCGTAGCTGATTCATTTATGGCATTATCAAGGGAGTTTTGACTATGAGGGAAATGGCCGAAAAACCCCGCGCCAGCGGCAAATGCCTGCGCGCAGGGGGACCCCGACCGCCCCAGTCACGCCCCTCAGAACCCCTAAAATATATGGAGTATAAACAACCTGCCAAAATCAACCCGCAATACCGGCCAGCCCTGGACCACGCAAGCGGCGTCATAGCTAAAATAATTGGCCAATTAAAACACCCCCGCCAGGGCAGACAGAACGCGGGGGGTCATAGCCTAAAAAAGCAAGCAAACAGGGCATTTCGTTAAAGCCCATCAATCAAAGCCCGTATAACCGCAGAAATAAAAAATCATAAAAGTGTTCAAAGGCCCGGCGGGCCGGGCTAAATTTACAGGTTAAGCCAGCATGAGATAAAGGTGGTGGAGGGGTGAAAAATATTATAATTTTGTTCTTGACAAACATTAACTCATAGGTTAATATATGATTGAACTGATTGAGATGAGAACGGGGCGTACTTTTTCAATAAACGCCCTAAGTGTTGACGGTACTTGTTATACGCTAGATTTTTTAGACTCTCTAGAAAAAACTGACCCGAATGAGCATACGGGCATATTCACACTTTTATCGAGCTCTGCTGAAAATGGGACACCAAAAAATCCTGAAAAGTGTCGCCATTTAAGAGACGATATTTATGAATTTAAACACAAGCATATCCGTTTGTTGTTTTTCTATCAACCAGGCTATATTATTATTTGTACACACGGTGTATGGAAACAAGGGCAAAGAACAAGGCCCAAAGAGATTGATAAAGCAAAGGCTTTAAAGAAAAAATATTTGGAGGGAATATAATGATTAGAACAAAACAAGAAGCAGAAAAGGCTTTTACCCAAAAATTTAAAGCCTTGCACAGTAGTCCTGTGTATTATGCAGAACTTCTAAAAATTGAAGTTACTGAAGCGATTTATAATTTAATGGAAACAAAAAAAATAAACAAAGCTGAATTAGCCCGTAAACTGGGTTGCAAACCGCCTTACATAACAAAGTTATTGCGGGGTACTGCCAATATTACACTGGATAGCTTGGCAAAAATAGCTTTTATGCTTGATGCTAAAATCAATACAAGATTTGAACCCCTGGCAAATGAATTTGATTTCAGCCAGTATTCAAATATAATACCAATGCCTTGTTATACCAAGGAAACAATAACGGTAAAAAGGGCTGAAGACTATGGGCATGTGATGGGGTGGAGCTAACCATGCAACCAGTTATAAAACTGATAGACTATACAATAACCGACTGTACCATAAAAGTACAGCCCCAATTTGCCGGGGTAAAACCATTACCTTTGCCTTGGAAATATGGGTATAAATGGGATCACAATCTGCGGCAATTCAAGGAAATAAAAAACCGTTATAGGTTAAATTTATCATTTACTTTTGATGCGCCAACAAAGGTCCCCTTTCCATATTTTATACACCTTGAGCTTATGGGCATTTTTGAACACACCCCTTTAATAAAAACAGATAACGCCAAGCAATACGTACAAGCAGTAACGTTGAGCGGCCTGGCAATATTATATGGTGTTATGCGGTCGTTGGTTTCTGATATAACTTCGCAATGCTATCAAGGGCGTTTTATATTACCAACCATTAATTTTGTAGAAGATTTAAAGAAAAAACATAAATAATTAAAATTTTACTCGCCCGGCTTTGCCGGGTTTTTAAATTATATATATAATCAATGTCAATACAAAAAGGGGTAAAATGAAGAAGGCAATATTATCATTCATTCTGGCCTTGCTGGCATTATCGTTCAATAACAACGCCCTGGCAGCCAAACCCCTCTCCCTCCGGCTCAACCTGGGCGCCGCCCATTACCCCCTGCCGGCCTGGTCCGACTTTATCGGCCAGCTGTCTAATTCCGAATATAAAAAAGACATCGTCAACCCCTACGGCTCTCTGGCCCTCTATTACGACCTTTCGCCCAAACATTCCCTGTTTGTCGGCACTGAATATTTGCGCACCAATGCTTACTTGGATGCTGTATTGGACGATATGGTGGAAGACCACGCCGCCTGGAAATTCACCGCCACCCCCCTGGACCTGGGCTATGAGTTCAAGCTCAATCCCGCGACGGACGGATTGCGACAACTGTTGATGGTGGGCGTATCTTATTTTAGAAGTGAAGTATCGGTGGAATCTTATACCGTGCCCGAGATATTTCCCCCGGAAAAGCTCAAGCGTACCGGCAACGGCTACGGGTTCTTCGGAGGGATAGGGCTGGAGAAGAATTACACCGAGTTGTTGTATACCACTGTAAATTTCCGGGCCCGCTATGCCGACGGCATGTACTTTGACGACGATCCGGAGGACATAAACGTGGAGTTTACTAGCTTCGACGTCAATCTGGGTATCGGCTGGCGGTTTTAAAGTTCAAAGTCTGTCACACTGAGAAGGCATTCGTGCCTTACTGGCTGAATGTGTGGAAGGAAATAAAAGTCAATAGGCGTATTCGGGAGACAGCGTTTCGTATAAAGACTAAAGCTGAAAGCTCATAAAGTCTAAAGTAAAAAAGTCTCTTTGTGTCTTGAGAACCACAGGTAACAATAAGATGCGTGAACCCCGAAAAAGCGGGGGCATGCTTTGTGGTTAAAAAGGACCTGAGATTGCTTCGGTTGTGAATCTTCGGTGCTATACTCGCAATGACACGGAAGGCAGGCAGAAAGCCGAAAAAGGGTAAAAGCCTCTGCGTCTCTGCGGTGAATAAGAATTTCATTTGACAAGCCAAATCCAAAGCGGTATATTAATATCTGTAAAAGTATTACTAAACCGCTTTTTTTAACGCCTCAATCTCAAGGAAAACAATGCCCGGATACAAATTAACCCCCTACTGGTTCCAGTACCTGGCCGATGGCCGGCCGGCCTATTATCCCAACTGGCTGTGGAGGGAAAAAGCCGCCCTGCTTAAGCTGCTGGGGAAATGGCCGGTGACCGAGGACATCTACCGTCGGAACCTGGCGGCGGCGGAAAGGTCCGGCGACCAGGGGAACATCGCCCAGGCCAAGACAGACCTCAGCCTGATGCTGGATATCCGGGGCCAGACCGAGCAGTCGCACCAACTGGCGTTGGAGGCCCGCGATATATATGAAGAACTGGGCGACCTGCCGGGCCTGGCCAGGACCACCAGCGCTCTGGGCAGCGTCCATCACCACCGGACGGAGTACCCCCGGGCCATGGAATATTTTCAGGCCAGCCTGGAGATCTCCCGGCAGATCGGCCGGGACAAGGAGGTCTGCCAGGCCCTCAACCGCATCGGGCTGCTCTATTACGAGATGCACGAGATAGAAAGATCCCTGGATTATTACCGCCGGGCCCTGCAGATAGCCGAGGAGAAAAAAGATCCCCATTACATAGCCATGGCCGCCGGCAATATCGGCAACGTTCACCTGGAGAGGGAGCAGCTGGACCTGGCCCTGGAGTGCTACCAGCGGGCCCTGTCGGAGAGCCGGCGGACGGGGGACAAGCAGTCCATCGCCTTCGGGGTGGGCAATATCGCCATCATCTACGAGAAGAAGGGCGATTACGCCAAGGCCCTCAAGTGGAACCGCCAGCAGTACGATATCTTCACCGAGCTGGGCGACCAGGTCCACCTGGCGGTGGCCCTGCTGAACATGGGAACCATCCATCTGGAGACCGGGGATCTGCCCCAGGCCGAAAAATACCTGTCCCGGCAGATCGAGCTGGCCCGTCGCCACAACGACCAGCCGATCCTGAGCTTCGGGCTTTACCTGCGGGGAACCGCCCGGGCCGGGCTGGGGGATTTTGCCGGGGCCGAGGAGAGCCTGCTGGAGGCCGTCGGGATCGGCCAGGAACTGGGGTTCCATTATTACCTGTGCGCCTACCGGGCCGCCCTGGCCCGGCTGTACCTGGATACCGGCCGGCCGGACCAGGCCGGTCCGCTGATCGGCCCGGCCCGGGAATCGGCCGATAAGAGCCGCCGCCCGGATATCCTGTTCGACCTGGAGATCGTCGCGGCCCGCCGGCAGGCCTTGGACGACCGGGGCCCGGCGATGGAGAAACTAAAAGGGCTGGCCCAAAAGGCACCCAGCCCCGGACAGCAGGCCGAAGCCCTGTTGCAGCTTTTCCGGCTGGGCCGGGAGGAGGCTGTCCGTCAGCAGGCCCAAACGCTGTATCGGGAGCTTTCCCGGGCGGTGGATAAACACGCCTACCGGAAGGCCCTGGCCGAACTGGAGGCCTAGCCGGCGGCAGGTTAAAGGGCAAAGTAAGCATGCCTTAAGTTTACAGGGGACAGGCGGCAGTTTAAAGTTTAAAGAATAAAGGGCGCGTCATCCTGAAAAGACCATCATTGTAGCAGATGAAGGATCTGCGCCGATAGTTTTGAGATTCTTCGGATAGTTCGGCAGGCTGCCAGGCTCAGAATGACGAAAGCAATGACATAGGGGCGGAAATATCCGTGAAAATCCGTGTCCCATTAAGCATGGATTCCAGCTTTCGCTGGAATGACAAAATGTTGGTTTGAAGCTTAAAAATAAAGGAGTAGCCATGATAGATCGCATGAACGAAGCAGTGGTCAAAGCCCTGCTGGAGGCCATGCCGGGCGAGATCTCGGTGATCGATCACAACGATGAAGTGATCGGCTGGAACAAGCACGACACCCGGCTGTTCCACCGGCCCATGGACAGCATGGGAATGAACTTCCGCAGCTGCCACCCCCAGAGCAGCCTGGCCAAGGTGGAGCAGATCGTGGAGGAGATGAAAAGCGGGAAGCGCGACAGCGCCCGGTTCTGGATAGACCTGCCGCTGGGGCCCAACAAGGAGAAGCACAAGGTGCTGATAGAGTTCTTCGCCCTGCGCGACCAGGATAAAAAATACCTGGGCTGCCTGGAGCACACCATGGACGTCCAGTACATCCGGGAGCTGGAGGGGGAGAAGCGGCTGCTGTCAGAATAACGGGGTACTCTTTCCCCAAAAGCCTGTCACACTGAGAAGACCGCTTGCCTCACTGGCTGAATGTGTGAACATTGCCACCCGTTCAACTTGCCGGGCGAGTAGAGACCTCAGGGTGACAAGGAACCCGTGCACTTTGTGGTTAAAAGAATTCGATCGGACAAAGGCCGCCCCGTATAAGGGCGGCCTTTTTTGTTGATTATTTCTCTTTTATCCGCCCCCTTTTTATGTTACTATTTCTACCGGAAAGCCGAAGCCTTACATTTTAAAAACACCAACTAAAAAAATGAGCTCCACCCATAACATATTGACCCCGGTCCAGCAGGACGCCCTAAAGGAGATCTTCAACATCGGCTCCGGCAACGCGGCCACCACCCTGTCCGAGGTGGTCCATCAGCCGGTACTGGTATCGGTGCCCCAGATCAAGGTCAGCACCGTGGAGGAGGCTTTGTCCTCGCTGGTCAAGCCCGACCTGCCGGTAGTCTGCCTGGTCAACATCTTCGTGGGCGACATCTCCGGCTGCACCCTGTGGCTGATGCCGGGGGAGACCGCTTTGTCCTTCGCCCAGGAGTGCTGGCACAAGATGCCCCGGGCCAAGAAAGAGGCCGAGTTCCATTTCGGGCACATCCACCTGGAGATATCCTCGGTGCTGACCGAGTCCTACCTGAGCGCCTTAAGCGACATGCTGGAGCTGACCTCCATCCCCTCGCCCCCCCTGATGCTGTCCGGGCCCATGCAGAAAGTGATGGCCAGGATCCTGGGCGAGTACGCCCGCTTTGGCGACATCCTGGCCTATGTCCAGAACCGGTTCCGCTTTCCCGGCGAGACCGGGACGGCCAGCGGCTATTTCATGATGCTGCCGGACGCCGCTTCGCTCAAGCGGATCATGACCGCCATGAAGGTGGGCTAGTCATAGACACCATTGCCGGAGCCAATGCCCTTTTATCTTGCAGAGGACCGGGTTAATATTGTAAAATTATCCGTTAAAGAAGCGCGAGCCGCGTAAGCTCGAATGATAATCAACATCAAGAGAGATCGATGACCTATCAGCAAGCCGTAGAATATCTGATGTCCTTTATGGACCGGGAAAAAATTCCGGGTCAGAAATACCATGAGCAGCATTACAACCTGCAGGGCTTCCGGCAGTTTTTGACCGAGCTGGGCAATCCCCAGAATTCCTTCAAATCCATTTTGGTGGCCGGGACCAAGGGCAAGGGCTCCACCGCGGCCATGATAGAATCGGTGTTGCGCCAGCAGAGATTGAAAACCGGGCTGTACACCTCGCCCCACCTGATCAGCTTCTGCGAACGGATAAGGGTAGACGGCAAGAATATTCTGGAGCGGGATTTCGCCCAGCGCCTGGAGTGGCTGAAGCCCTTTCTGGAGAAGTCCCGGGCCGAAGGCCGGCAGCGCACAGTGTTCGAGATACTGACCGCCCTGGCCTTCCTGTATTTTCAGGAGGTGGGGGTGGAATGGGCGGTATTGGAGGTGGGGGTGGGCGGCCGGCTGGACTGCACCAATGTGGTCAACCCCCGGGCGGCGGTGATCACCAATATCAGCCTGGACCATACCGAGATCCTGGGGGACACCATCGCCCGGATTGCCGCCGAGAAGGCCGGCATCATCCGCCAGGACGCCTTGGTGATAACCTCTCCCCAGCCGCCCGAGGCCCTGAAGGTGATCCTCAAGAAATGCCAGGATTCGCTGGCCCGGCTGTTCCAGGTGGGACGCGATGTGGGCTTCCGGATAACCGACCAGACGCCGCACAGCGTCACCATCGACCTGGCCGGGACCTTCGGCTCCATGACCAACCTGGAGGTGGGCTTGCCGGGCGATTTTCAGGCCGAGAACGCCGCCGCCGCCTTTGCTGCGCTGCGCAGCCTGCAGTACCGCAACCTGATCTTAAGCGACAATGTCATCAGGGATGGTTTCAAGTCGTTAAGCTGGCCTGGCAGGATGCAGCAGGTATCGCAGGAGCCGGTGATCATCATCGATGGGGCCCACAACGGCCACTCCGCCGGGCGCCTGATGGACTCCCTGGAGAAGACCTATCCCGGGACCGGGAGGGTAGTGGTGCTGGGCATCTCCGCCAACAAGGACATTGCCGGGATAGTGGACAGTCTGGCGCCGGGTTGCCGGGCGGTGGTGATCACCAGGGCCCGGCACTCCCGGGCGGCCTCGCCCGAGGTCATCAGGGAACAAGTGGCCAAGCACGGGGTGGCGGCCATAATCACCGAGAACCTGGGCGAAGCCCTGGAGAAGGCCAAACAGCTGGTGGCCGTCAATGATTTGATAGTGATCACCGGGTCGCTGTTCCTGGCCGGCGAGGCGTTGGAGATGTTCGGGGAGAAAGTATAGGGGACGATAGAACGCGGATCGGACGGATCCTTCGTCTGTAAAATGGATCCCGCTCACAGGATGGAGAGCCGCAAATTGTCACCCTGAGACATCTCCATACCCGACAGATTGAACGGGTGGCAGATGTTTATGGTCACACATTCAGCCAGCAGGGCAAGCCGGTCTTCTCAGTGTGACAAATTTATGTTCCTCGTTTGCGCTGCAGGAAGCCAACCTCGTAATGACGGCGGGCCACGATAAAAATCATTGGGGCACGGATTCACACGAACATTGATTGTGATATTAGCAATATATAAAAATGATCCGTGAAGATCAGTGTCCTAATTAATCAGATGAAACAATGCTGGAGATCATAATGGACAGACAACAGGCCAAGGAACTTCTGGAGCAGACCATTCCCAACAAGAACCTGCAGAAACACATGCTGGCGGCCGAGGCCTGCATGAAAGGACTGGCGGCCCATTTCGGCGAGGACCAGGATCAATGGGCCCTGGCCGGTCTGCTGCACGATCTGGATTACGACCAGACCGCCGATGATTTTCCCAACCACGGGCTGGTCACCGCAAAGATGCTGGAGGGCAAGGGGATATCCGAGGATATCATCCATGCCATTAAGGCCCATCCCGGGCATGTGGAGGCCAAATCGAAGATGGACTTCGCCCTGTATGCGGTGGACCCGCTGACCGGGTTGATCGTGGCCGCCGCCCTGATGCACCCCTCCAAAAAGCTGGCCAACCTGGACGTGCCGTTCATTATGAAACGCTACAAGGAGAAGCGTTTTGCCGCCGGGGCCAACCGTGAACAGATCCAGACCTGCGATAGGCTGGGGCTGAGCCTGGAGGATTTCGTGGGCAAGTGCCTGGCGGCCATGCAGGGGATAGCGGATGATTTGGGACTGTAAGTTAGTTATTAGATAATAGTTGATAGATGTTAGGGGTTGTAATTGTAGGGGCGAAGGGCCTTCGCCCGGACCTCACCCCGACCACTTCGTTCAGGGCAAAATAATCCAAGCTCAGTGCAGGCTCTCTCAAAATAAATTTAGAGCGGGAAAGTGAACATATAATCAAGGGAAAGCCATGATTAAATCATTCAAAAACAAAACCCCCAAGATTGACCAGTCGGCCTTTGTGGCCGAAAATGCGGTCATCATCGGCGACGTGGAGATCGGCGAAAAATCCAGCATCTGGTACGGGGTGGCCATCCGGGCCGACATCAACCATGTTCGGATCGGGAAGGAAACCAACATCCAGGAGAACACCGTCATCCACGTGGACCTCAACGACCGGGGGCTGGGCGACTGCGCCACCATCATAGGTGACCGGGTCACCGTCGGGCACGGGGCAATATTACATGGCTGCAAGATCGGCGACGACTGCCTGATCGGCATGGGGGCCATCGTGCTCTCCGGGGCCAGCGTCGGGGCCGGGTCGGTGGTGGCGGCCGGGGCATTGGTCAAAGAGGGCCAGCAGATCCCGCCCCGCTCCATGGTGATGGGCATGCCGGCCGAGGTCAAGCGCCAACTGCCGGAGGAGGCCATCGAAAAGATCCGCGCCAGCGCCCAGCATTACGTGGATTTGGCCGAGGAATACAAATAGGTCATCGAACAATTGGTCAGAGTAGTAAGAGGGTCAGTTAATCCTTCCCGCTTTCTCTTTGAAGAGAAAGCTACAAAGAGAACTGTCGCTGCACCGCTGCCCGGAAGTTTATGATATCCAGTTGCCTAAATGTCTTGACCACGAAATTAGGCACCCGCAGGCAAAACATTTTTAACGGCAGCTTTTTGCCGGGCAGCAGCGCTGATGCGACCCGGGACCCCGCCTTCAGTGGAGCGGTTTACACTTCAGCCCCGATAAAGCAGTCATTGTGTTATGCACATCCTGCTTGTTCTGGTTCAATGAATGCCGGGGCACAGGCCTTACTATCCGCGGAACTGGGCGGTGAAGACTTCTTTGGTTACTTTCTTAGTCATAAGAAAGTAACAATATCAGCAATAATTAAAGATTTATTTACGGGTGTTTTGTGTCTGCGCACGCAAGCGTGGGAAGATTTCTCTGTGTAGAAGATAATGTTAAGGAGGTTTGATCGTGCGGTTGAATTACTACTGGCGGGAGGCCCTAGCCGGCCTGAAGCGGGCCAAGCTGATGACCTTTTTGTCGGTATCCAGCATCACCGCGGCCCTGTTCATTCTGGGATCATTCCTGCTGGTTACCTTTAATTTCCAGAGGGCCATCGATCAGGTCAAGGGCAAGTTCGAGATACAGGTTTTTTTAAGGGACAATGTGGTCAACAGCCAGGCGTTGGTGATCGGCAGCCGCATCCGGGACATCCCCGGGATACAGGAGACGGAATACGTATCCAAACAGGAGGCCCTAAAACAGTTCCGGCAGGAGTTGGCGGACAAGGCCGATCTGCTGAACGCCATCGAAACCAACCCCCTGCCCCAGTCATTCAGGATCAAACTCAAGGCGGATTACCGCAATCCCGAGTCCATCACCCGGATCGCCGAGGGGATCCGAAAGATCAAAGGAGTGGAGGAGGTGGAATACGGCAAGGCCTGGCTGAGCAGGCTGTACCGGGTGGTGCGCCTGCTGATAGTGATAGACTTTTCCCTGATGGTGATAGTCAGTCTGGCGGCGGTGATGGTGGTGTTCAACACCATCCAGTTGACGCTATACGCCCGGCGCCAGGCCATCGAGATCATGAAACTGGTAGGGGCCGACGGGGCCCACATCCGCCGGCCGTTCCTTTTGGAGGGGATGCTGCAGGGGCTGGCCGGCAGTCTGGCCGGGCTGACCCTGCTGTACCTGGCCTACCGTCTGCTGTCATCTTATTTTGATATGTTCGGATTCTTCACCAGCCAGCAGCTGCTGGCATTGCTGGCCTTCGGGGTGTGTTTGGGCGGCCTGGGAAGCTTGATAGCCGTCCAAAAGTTCCTGTTCCGGACCGTCCAGCCGGGAAACAGCTGAGAAATTTGCTCTTTACTTTTGGGAAAGATGATTGTATAATTACCCCTGTCTTTGAGGGACTGTCCGCGCTTGTCCGCTCGTGCCAAAGGCAGATCCGCCTATATGGATTTACCTGCGGTGGCGGACTATAGATGCTAACTTGATGATGGCGGGAAATACATGAAAATGAAAATCATGGGCGCCCTTCGAAAGTAAGGCGTGAAGTATTTCTCAGGATGACGGAGCAATGATATAAGTTGGGCGATTAGCTCATCCTTCGGAAGAAATTAAATTTACAGATCTCAGGATTGGGTCAATAAATAAGGGCGATTAGCTCAGTTTTGGTTAGAGCGCATGCTTGACATGCATGAGGTCACAGGTTCAAGTCCTGTATCGCCCACCATAATGCCGGTATTTAGAGATACCGGCATTATATTTTTGATATTTTTCATTGACATCCTTAGCCCAATGGTGCTAAAATGAAAACAATGAAATTAATAAACAAAGGACGAAATGCCCTACCTTTTAATCGTAATAAAATGTAATTTAAAAATAAGCCGGCCGGTCAAAAGCACACCTGCCGATAAGCATTGGTTCTAACCGGTGCGTTTCCCGATATAGGGAAACGCACTTTTTAATTATAGCCGGAGAGACGATACGCCATGAGAGAGACCCTTCAAGCCATCTACCAGATCCAAAAGCTGGACGATAGGATCAGAGACAACCAGGGCCGGCTGGACCAGATACCGAAGGATAGCGCCGATATCCAGGACCGGCTCAAACAATCGCGCTCCCGCTTGGACGAGATAGACCGGCAACAGGAAGATCTATCCAAGCAAAAGAAAAACATGGAACAAGAGGTCGAGCAGACCTCGGCCAATATCAAGAAACATCAGACCCAGCTGCTTTTGGTAAAGACCAACAAGGAATATACCACCATGCTGCACGAGATAGAGGGGGAGAAAAAGAAGATCTCCGATATCGAGGAGCAGATACTGACCATCATGGAGAGCCTGGAAAAGCTGGGCCTGCAGGAGGCAGAGGAAAAAGCGGTCTTTGCCTCCGCCGAAAATGACAGCCGGGGAAAACAGCAGGAGCTGGACAAGGAGGCGGCCGGGGTGTCGGTAAAATTGGATGAGTTGAAAAAGGCCAAGCAGGATTCGTTGACGGGCTTGCCCAAGGATATTCTGGCCACCTACGATAAGATCGGCAAAGCCCGCAACGGTATAGCGGTGGTGGCGGTCAAGAACGGGGCCTGCGGGGGTTGCTTCGGCAGCCTGCCCACCCAGATGCTCAACCGCATCCGGGACCTGGATAAGATAATAACCTGCGAGAATTGCGGCCGGATCTTGGTCTGGCAGGATCCCAAACAACAATAGTAACCTTAGCGAGGTGCGATTATGACCAAGGACAAGGACCAGATATATTCCAAACTTTCGACCGTGCTGCGAAAGGTGGCGTCCGGCCATCCTATGGAGGATATCTCGGAGTCCATGGGATGCACCAAGGACACTCTCAAGGAGGCTTTGGTGGCCCTGGCCGAAAAGATCGAAACTGATTTTGGCGTCACCCAGGTGACGCTGGCCATCGATGGCGCGTCCCGGGGCAATCCCGGCGAGGCCGGGGCCGGGGCGGCCCTGGTGGACAGCCACGGGAACATCCTGGCCGAGCGCAGCCAATATCTGGGCAAGGCCACCAACAACGAAGCCGAGTATCAGGCCCTGATCTTCGGGCTGAAGCTGGCCAAGGAGCGGGGATTTTCCAAGCTGTCCATTCAGACCGACAGCGAACTGCTGGCCAACCAGATAAAGGGCAGCTACCGCATCAAGGAGCCGCGGCTGAAAAAGCTGTTCGTCCAGGCCCAGGAGCTGCTTTCCCAGATGGAGAAATGGGATATCCAAGCGATCCCCCGGGCCCAGAACCGGCTGGCCGACCGGCTGGCCAACCTGGCCATTGACAATCAGACCCTTCCGGAATTATAATGAAGTCTATCTAGGACAGGACCGGGTGATCGCCCCGCCTCTGGCGGGGAGGAAAGTCCGAGCTCCAGAGGGCAGGCAGCCCCGGGAATACCGGGGGGTCCGCCGGTAATGCGGCGGGTACGGAAAGCGCCACAGAAAATATACCGCCCCGCCTCTGGCGGGGTAAGGGTGAAAAGGCGAGGTAAGAGCTCACCGCCTGGCAAGGCAACTTCCAGGGCATGGCAAGCCCCTGCCGGAGCAAGACCAAATAGATTCCGCCGATCCGCTGAAAAGCGGTATAAGGACGGCCCGTTCGGAAGGCGGAAGGGTAGGTTGCTTGATCCCCGTCGTTAGGCGGGGACCAGAGAGATGATCGCCGTCCCGTTATGCGGGATACAGAACTCGGCTTACAGGTCCTGTCCCTTTTTAAGTAAAAACAAAAAATGTATATGGAAAGAAAATGGATATTCCCCGATGGCGGGGACGAACAATTGGTTAAGGAACTGGCGGTCTCGTTGGAGGTAACTCCCCTGGTGGCCCGGCTGTTGCTGGTCCGGGGGATAAAAAACGCCGATGAGGCCCGGCTGTTCCTGGACCCCCAGATGAGCGATTGTCATGATCCCTTTACCATGAAAGGCATGGACGTCATCGTTGTCCGCCTGGAAAAGGCCCTCCGGGAAAAAGAGAGGATCATGATCTACGGCGATTACGATGTCGACGGCATCACCGGGACGGCATTGTTATGGCGCTCCCTGTCATACCTGGGGGGCGATGTCACCTGGTATCTTCCCAACCGGGCCAAAGAGGGATACGGCATTTCTTCCAGCGGCGTCGAGGAAGCCCAGAAACGCGGAGTCAAATTGATAGTCTCGGTGGACTGCGGCATAACCGCCCATAAGGAGGTCGAGCTGGCCCGGTCGCTGGGCATAGAATGCATAATAACCGATCACCATGAACCCAAGGAAAGCCTGCCCGCTGCGGTGGCGGTGCTGGATCCCAAACGGACCGACTGTAATTATCAGTTCCAGGAGCTGGCCGGGGTGGGGGTGGCCTATAAGATGCTTCAGGGGCTATACCGGCACTTGGGCCTGGACGAAGCCCAGCTGCAGGAAAATTTGGATTTGGTGGCTCTGGGAACTTTGGCCGACATTGTTCCGCTGACCGGCGAGAACCGGGTGCTGGCAAAATACGGGCTGGAGAAGATCCGCAGCAGCAGCAAACCCGGCATCAGAGCCCTGCTGGAGGTGACCAGCCTCACCGGGAAGCCTCTGGATTCCGGCCAGATCGTGTTCATGCTGGCCCCCCGGATCAATGCGGCCGGCAGGATCGGCGAGGCCGATTCGGCCCTAAGGCTGTTGATCACCGAGAATCAGGACGAGGCCTTTGCCATCGCCCGGACCCTGGACCAGGAGAACCGCAAGCGCAAGGAGATAGACGAGCAAATCCTGGCCGATGCCGTTAACATGGTGAAACAACGGGTGGACCTGGATCAGGAGATGGTGATAGTGCTGGAATCCGAAAATTGGCACCAGGGGGTCATCGGCATCGTAGCCTCCCGGCTGGTGGAGCAGTTCTACCGCCCCACCATCCTGATCGCAGTGGACGGCGAGAAGGGCAAGGGCTCGGCCAGATCCATCGCCGCCTTCCACTTACACGAAGCGTTGAAGGGCTGCCAGGAGCATCTGTTGAGCTTTGGCGGGCATAAGTATGCCGCCGGGATGTCCATAGCGGCGGCCAAGATCCCGGAGTTCCGCCAGAAGATGAACCAGATCGCCAAACAGACGCTGACCAGCGATGACCTGATGCCCACCCAGGCGCTGGACGCTCTGGTGGACCTGGACGAAATGGATTTTAATACCGTCAGGAGCTTTGCTAAATTCGCCCCCTTCGGGCCGGGCAACCGTCATCCGGTGCTGGCCTCACAGCAGCTGCGGGTGGTGGGGAGCCCGTACATTGTTGGTAAGAACCACCTGAAGTTCAAGGTCAAGCAGAAACAGCGGGTGTTTGATGCCATCGGGTTCTCCTTCGGCGATTTGTTGGACGAGGTGGAGGATCCCGATGCCACGCTGGATATGGCCTTTGTGCTGGAGGAGAACGAATGGCAGGGGCAAAAGAAACTACAGCTGCGCCTGAAGGATATCAAGGTCCGGTGACTCTTTTATAAGTAGCATACTAGAGCGCCGTAGCTGTGGCGAAGGCGCTCCGCTGAAAATGTATCATCATCAAGAATTTTTCCGAATTTAAATGAGCATTATCTACAACCATTCGGTGCTTCCCAACGGCATAACCTTGGTAAGTGAAAAGATCCCCCACGTGCGCTCGGTGGCCGTTGGGCTGTGGATAGCCCGGGGATCGCGGGATGAGAGGTCAAGCGAGAATGGCCTGTCCCATCTGATAGAACACCTGCTGTTCAAGGGAACCAAGACCCGCACCGCCCGGGATATCGCCATCTTCCTGGAATCCATCGGCGGCCATCTGGACGCCTTCACCTCCAAGGAAGAGACCTGCTTCTATGCCAGGGTCCTGGACGAGCACCTTCCCCAGGCGGTGGACATCCTGTCCGACATCATCTCCCATCCCCGCTTTGACCCCCAGGATCTGGAGAAGGAGCGGAAGGTCATTCTGGAGGAGATCAAAACGATCGAGGATACCCCTGATGAGGTGGTCCACGAGCTTTTTTCCGAGGCCCTGTTCGACGGGCACCCGCTAAGCTACCCCATCCTGGGCAGCCGGGAGAATTGCCAGTCTTTTAAAATGGCGGACATACAGGCCTTTCGCCGGAAGAACTATCTTCCCGGAAACATGGTGCTGGCGGTGGCCGGGCGGGTGGAACACCAGACCCTGGAGCAGCTGGCCCAGAGATACCTGGGCCAATACCAAACCTCTGCCCCCGCCAAGAAAAACGCCGATGCCGATATAAAGGCCCCGGGGTTATTGCTGAAAAGGAAAAAGACCTCCCAGGTGCACATCTGCCTGGGGATGCCGGCTCTGGCCTTCAGCGATCCCGGCCGTTATGCCCTGCTGGTGCTGAACACCATCTTCGGGGGAGGGATGAGCTCCCGGCTGTTCCAAAAGATCCGGGAGGAGGAGGGTCTGGCCTATTCCATCTATTCCTTTGCCGACCTGTACCGCGATACCGGGCTATTCGGGGTTTATCTGGGGGTGGCGGTGGAGCAGACCAGAAGATCTTTGGAAACCACCCTGGCCGAATTCAAACGGCTGCTGGTGGAGCCGCCTTCTCCGGAGGAACTGGAGAATGCCAAGTCCCAGCTCAAAGGCAATCTGATGCTGGGGCTGGAGAGCACCTCCAACCGGATGATGCGCCTGGCCAAGATGGAGATAAACCGGGAGCCCTACCTGGACCTGGGGCAGACCCTGGCCAGGATCGATGCCGTCACAACCGATGATCTTTTAGCAATTGCCCAAAGAGTGATACGACCGGAGGCTTTGGCGGCGGCCGTTCTGGGGCCGGTATCCGCTAGGGAGATCTCATTGCCGCAACTGCGGGAACTGCTCCAGGGCAGCTAATAATCCGAGCGATTAAGTGTAGTCATTGTTTTTCGTCATTCCTGCGAAAGCAGGAATCCATTCCCTTTAATAATAGAAATATTAATATTCAAGTTTATAGGATGGCGACAATGAGTAAAGAGAAAAAAACGGCCATGAGCCTGTCCCAAAGGGCCCTGGGCATGCAGGCCTCTCCCATCAGAAGATTAGTGCCGTTGGCCGACGCAGCCAAGCAGAGGGGCACCCATATCTATCATCTCAACATCGGGCAGCCGGATATCGCCACCCCCAGGGATATCATGGATGCCATCCGTAATTTCGGGGAGGAGGTGCTGGCCTACGGCCCCTCGCAGGGGCTGCCGGCCCTGAGGCAGGAGATAAAGAAATATCTGGAGAAGCAGGATATCATGGTATCAGCGGACGATGTTCTGGTGACCACTGCCGGCTCCGAGGCCATCATCTTCGCCCTGATGGCCATCGGCGATCCCGGCGACGAGATCCTGGTACCAGAGCCGTTCTACACCAACTACAACGGTTTCGCCACCATGGCCGGCATGAAGATCGTGCCGGTGCCCACCGATGTTGAGGAGGGCTTCGCCCTGCCCTCCAAGGCCGAGTTCGTCAAGCGGATCACCGATAGAACCAAGGCCATCATGTACTGTTCGCCCAATAATCCCACCGGGGCCCTCTTCTCCAGAAAAGATCTGGAGATGCTGGCTGACCTGGCCAAGGAGAAAAATCTTTGGCTGCTGGCCGACGAGGTCTACCGGGAGTTCACCTACGACGGCGGCTACCACACCAGCATACTTCACATTCCGGGGGTAGAAGATAGGGCCATCATGATGGATTCCATCTCCAAGCGTTTCTCGGCCTGCGGGGCCCGGGTGGGCTGTGTGGTCTGCCGAAATACCGATATCATGCAGACCATGCTCAAGTTCGGGCAGGCCCGGCTGTGCCCGCCCACCATCGAGCAGGTGGGGGCCATCGCCGGATACCAGAGCATAGATAAATACCTTAAAAAAATGATCACCGAATACCAGCGGCGCCGTGATGTGGTCTGCGAGGAGCTGGTCAAGATACCGGGGGCCATCTTCAAAAAGCCGGCCGGGGCTTTCTACATCATGCCTCATCTGCCGATCGACGATTCCGACAAGTTCGCCCAGTGGATGCTGACCGATTTCTCGCACGAGGGGGCCACCACCATGGTGGCCCCGGGCGACGGTTTTTATGCCACGCCGGGCCAGGGCAAGCAGGAGGTCCGCCTGGCCTATGTGCTGAATGAGGGCGACCTGCGGAAAGCCCTGAAAGTGCTGGCCAAAGGGATAGAAGCTTATAACCGCAGGAAATGATTGCGAAAAATCTGACTACGGGGCGATCGGAGCATCGCCCCTTTGCATTTATTCAACAATTTTATTGTCAAACATATCGGCAATTGATATAATAATCAATCGAACAAATAAAATTAATTCATAAAGAAGTAAAGAAGTAATGAAAACCTTGAAAATAAAGATCTCTTTACTCTCCGATTCGGCCCAGGTGCCGGAGTATTCCACCGCCCATTCCTCCGGGATGGATCTTACGGCGGCTATCAAGAAAGCGATTAAGATAAAGCCGGGACGGATAAACCTGGTGCCCACCGGCCTGGCCCTGGAGATTCCGCCCGGCTACGAAGGGCAGGTCCGCCCCCGGAGCGGCCTGGCGGTTAAATATGGCATTTCCGTCGTCAATGCGCCGGGCACCATCGACGCCGATTATCGCGGAGAGGTGGGGGTGATCCTGATCAACCTGGGGAAGAAGGATTTTATCATCCGGCCCGGCGACAGGATTGCTCAGCTGGTGATAAGCCCGGTGGTCAAGGCGAAGCTGGTCAAAACAAAATCGCTGAATAGCACCGCCCGGGGCCAGGGCGGCTTCGGCCACACCGGCGTGGGAAAACGCAAATAGATGTGATAAAAAACTCTCTAAAATAAAATGTTTAACTTGCAGATAATAAAACCAAACTAATATGAAAAACCTAATAGTTATAGTTACAACAATTTTTCTTTTGAATAGCGTATGTTATTCAAAAGGAAGCAAGATAATAAAACAAACAGAAGTAGATAAATTTAAAGAGACCTTTACCTATGGTAGTTATAAAGAAAAAAAAGAGGCACTCAATGATATACACTTAGTTGATAAAACGGTAGCATTCGATATTATAAAACTAGAATTAGAAAATTATAAATGGCTGAATCTTAGGGAAGAAGTTACTGAAAAGTTGATTTATATCGACATTGAACGGACGACCCCGTTAGTTTGGAAATATTTAGGGGACAGTATTTACAATAGGC
The DNA here is from genome assembly GCA_018821925.1 of Candidatus Edwardsbacteria bacterium. Classification (NCBI taxonomy): domain Bacteria; phylum Candidatus Edwardsiibacteriota; species Candidatus Edwardsiibacteriota bacterium. Next base: position 107 of record JAHJLF010000054.1, on the reverse strand, counting down.
GTTTGGAAATATTAAGTGGTATTGCAAGGGCAAATAATAAAAAACTAATCAATACCGTTGATAAGTATAGGCCAAAAAACATAAAAGAAAAAATTATAATTGCATAT